>CBDUAW010000090.1:0-8084 GCA_965365215.1 uncultured Eudoraea sp.
CCTAAGCCTGAGAATTTCAGATGATCTTAGTGGAATCGATTCCTACTCAGCTACCCTGAACGGAGAGTGGATTCTGATGGAATATGAGCCTAAAACACGGACCATTACGTACAATTTTGATGATATCATTATAGACAAGAAACAATGTGAGTTGGTAGTGGTTGTTACTGATAATGTGGGGAATTCAACTACCTTTACCAGTAGTTTTTACAGAAGATAGCCCCTTGAAAATCCGAATTTTAATTGTTATTACCTTAACACTACTGCCCCTTACCATTTGGGCACAAAGGGCTACAATTACCGGAGTAATCCTGGATGAACAGCGCAAGCCCCTGACCGATGTGCACGTAGTGTCTGGTGATCGGGGTACGTATTCTGATGCTTCCGGTTTTTATCTTTTGGAAGTCCTTGCAGATACAGAGATTGATATAATCTTCAGCCATTTGGGTCATGAGGATGTTGTATTACAAAAGTTAATTCTAACCACCAACGAGACCTTTGCATTTAATCCGGTAATGAAAACAGGAGCTTTACAGGTAGATGGTGTGATTGTAACCCCCAGAGGTGGAAAGGATTCGGAGGGTATTCTGACCCTGTCTCCGGAGACCGTTAAACTAATCCCAGGCGCCAATGCAGGGGTTGAGAATGTGTTGAAGTTACTCCCTGGGGTTTCCTCCAATAATGAATTGAGCACTCAATATTCAGTTAGGGGCGGGAATTATGATGAGAATCTGATATATATCAACGGAATTGAGATATACCGACCACTTCTGATCCGTTCAGGACAACAGGAAGGACTAAGTGCCGTAAACAGTCAGATGGTAAGCCAATTGGAATTCTCTTCGGGCGGATTCCAGGCCAGGCACGGTGATAAATTGTCTTCTGTGCTCGATATAACCTACAAAGTGCCAACAGATTTTGGGGTACAGGTGGAAGGAAGTCTTCTGGGGGGTAGCGCCACCATGGAAACGGTTTCTAAGCATAAAAAATTTAGTAGTCTAACAGGATTGCGCTATCGGGACAACAGCCTCTTAGTGAACAGTCAACAGACTCAAACCAACTACAATCCACGTTTCGCAGATGTTCAGACCTTTTTAAACTATAGGTTTTCTTCAAAATTTCATCTGAGCTTTTTCGGAAATCTGGCGCTTAATAATTACCGGAACCAACCGCTTTCCAGGCAAACTAATTTTGGTACGATCGACAATCCCCAGGCGCTCGTGGTGTTCTTTCAAGGGCAGGAAGAAAACACCTTTAACACAGAACAAGGGGCTTTTAAGGCCGACTATTTTCTGGACGATAATACCAATTTGAGTTTTATTACCTCTGTCTACCATACAGTGGAAGAGGAATATTCAGATGTCATAGCACAATACGAATTAGGGGAAGTAGAAACCGATCTTGGTAGTGATAATTTAGGAGAAGTTATCTCTACGCGGGGTATCGGGACACAATTTAATAGGGCGCGTAACCTGCTCGATGCGCTTATCCTGAATGTTGCACATAAAGGAAGTAATGTAAAAAACAATAGCGTATGGGAATGGGGACTCAAGTATACCCACGAAGATATCCGTGACCAAATAAGAGAATCTGAGTTTATAGATTCCCTGGGGTTCTCCATCAGGCCTCCTACGGGCGACTTTCCAAACAACCAGCCTGAGGAGCCATTTGAAGCTCCTATTATTCCATACGAGGGTATCAGCGCCACTAATTTCGTAAAAACCGACAGGATATCTGCCTATCTGCAATACAGCAAACAGACGCAGTGGGGAGATCAGGAAATTTATTACAATTTAGGCGTCCGAGGACAATCCTGGACCCTAACCGGAGAAGGGGTTCCCAGTACAACACAAACCATCGTTAGTCCCAGGATTCAATTTGCTATAAAACCCAACTGGAAAAAGGACATGTTGTTCAGACTTACAGGTGGAGTATACCAACAACCTCCATTTTATCGTGAACTCCGGGATGCTGAAGGAACAATACAGCCCGGTGTGAAGGCTCAGAAATCCGTACAATTTGTCCTCGGTAACGAATACAGTTTTAAGTTATGGAACAGACCATTCCAATTGTCGAGCGAGGCGTACTACAAGAAACTCGATGACGTTAATACCTACACCCTTGAAGATGTTCGGATACGTTATGCAGCCAACAACCGGGCTGAGGCTTTTGCCTATGGATTTGATTTTCGTATTAACGGTGCTTTTGTTCCCGGAACGGAGTCCTGGTTTAGCCTTGGATATTTACAGACAAAAGAAAATATAGAAGGGCGCGGATATATCTCCCGCCCTACGGATCAAAGATTGAGCGCCGGACTTCTTTTTCAAGATTATATTCCTAATATTCCCAATTTAAGAATGTATCTTAACTTGGTTTACAACACAGGACTGCCGGGAGGATCACCAAGTTATGCGGACCCCTATATTTTTCAGAATAGATTAAGAGATTACAAACGCGCAGATTTAGGAATTTCCCATATTTTTGTGGACGAGCAGAAAAAATACCCTGAAGATCATTGGTTAAGTTCCTTTGAAGAGTTAACGGTTGGATTTGAGATATACAATCTCTTTAATAATCAAAATTCAATAACCAATACCTGGGTAAGGGATGTAGATAGCAAGCAGGAATTTGCCGTGCCTAATTTTATGACCTCCCGAATATTGAATGTTATCGTGAGAATGCGGTTTTAAAAATCGAAATGAAAAGTACCCTATCAACAATATTATTGGTTTTTATTTTTTGTCAAATTAATGCACAGAAGGATGTCTATGAGAGTAACCGGTTTGAGCAACTCAGTATAGACCACAAGACACTGGCTATAATTCCGTTCTTTACCAATCTGGAATTGGAGGAAAATTTGTCCAGGTCCGAGCTTGAAAAACTTGAGGAACGCGAAGGCAAAGCTGTACAGGATGCGCTAGAGACCTATTTTGGCCGTGGCAAGAAAAGAAAAAAATTCTCCGTTGATTTCCAGAACGTGGAGAATACTAATGCGATATTGGCTCAAAATAAGATCGATTATACCAATATAGACACCTTTACCATAGAACAACTGAGTGAGATTCTGAAAGTAGATGGAATAATTAGCGGAAATCTCGACCTCAACATCCTGCTTTCAAAGGGAATTCCGGCAGAATTCAATTTTATCGACTATTTATTGGGCGATGCTAATTACGGCAGGATCGGTATTAAGATCAGCGACGGAAAAACAGGCAAGCTCCTGTG
The DNA here is from genome assembly GCA_965365215.1 of uncultured Eudoraea sp. GTDB lineage: Bacteria > Bacteroidota > Bacteroidia > Flavobacteriales > Flavobacteriaceae > Lentiprolixibacter. The sequence goes on from CBDUAW010000090.1 coordinate 3,226, forward strand.
GAAATACGAAAATCAAATTACTAAAAAGTCGGGTAAAAACACAACTGATCTCATTGATAAAATGATGAAGAAAGTGACCCGTAGATTTCCTTATGACAAGGAGCGGCAGCGAAAAAATAAAAACGGCTAGCTTTCAGCAAATTCCTTTAGCACTTCAACCACATAATCTATTTCGGCCCTGGTATTATATTTGGAGAAAGAGATCCTTAAAGAGGGTTTCTGCAGCTCTGTTTCATCGAGTATTTGTGAAAGTACATGAGAACCCCCATTGCTACCAGACTGGCAGGCACTACCCTTACTACAGGCAATCCCTTTAAGATCTAGATGAAAGAGCAACATTAAAGATTTCTCTGCGCTGAAGGGTAAACGAATATTGACCAGGGTGTAGGTACTCTTCTCCATATCTCCGGAATGGCCGTTAAAAGCAATTTCCGGGATTTCTTCCTTTATCCTTTTGAGGAAATGTTCTTTTAGTCCGGCAACATAAGCGGTTTCCTGCTCCAAATTATCGTAAGCTGCTACAAAAGCGGCTTCTAGACCCACTATATTATGGAATGGTTCGGTGCCAGCTCTGAAGCCACGTTCCTGTGCCCCTCCTAAAATAAGTGGTTTGAGACCTGTATTCTTTCTGATGTATGCGAACCCTATTCCTTTTGGGCCATGAAATTTGTGGGCCGCTGCTGTTATGAAATCGATAGGCGTCTCTTCAAGGTCCCAGCTGTAATGGCCAACAGATTGCACGGTATCGGAATGGAAAAGTGCTTTGTACTGCCTGCATAAACCTCCAATCTTAGCAATATCCAGTTTGTTGCCAATTTCGTTATTAATATGCATCAGGCTTACCAGTTTAAGCTCCTCGTCTTGCTTGAGCAGTTCCTCCAGATGAGATAGATCTGGATTTCCAAAGGCATCGAGTGAAACAAATTCCAGGCAGATTCCATACTCCTTTTCAAGGGCCTCGGCCGTATGAAGAACAGCATGATGTTCAATTTTAGAGGTAATAATAGTCTTTACGCCCAGGTCTTTCACAGCCGACCTAAGGATCATATTATCGGCCTCGGTTCCTCCGGAAGTGAAAATGATCTCGGAAGGATGTGCATTAAGATATTTGGCGATTGTTTTCCTGGCCTGTTCCACAGCTGTTTTCGCTGATCTCCCAAAGGCATGGGTGGAAGAGGGATTGCCAAAACAGGAAACAAGCGCTTTTTGCATCTTTTCGATCACTTCTTCCCTGACCTTCGTGGTTGCGGCATTATCCAAATAAACATTCTCCATAGTGCATTTTATGCTTACGCAAATGTGCCAAAAATATTTGATATTACATGAAACTCAACTAAAATTCAAAGCCCCTGTCTAGGAATATCCCTTCTTTTTCGTTTAAATTTGACATATGAAAAGATTGGCTTTTTTGCTGTGGCTTGTAGTGATAGTTTCCTGTAGCGATGGAGACCTGCAAATTGAGACAATGGACTTCAATAGTGTATCTATAGAGTTTTGCGAGTCGCAGCCAACTATCAGCAGTACTTTCTTTTTTAAAATAAACGGGGCCGAAGCATTAATTCTGGAGCTCGATGCCGGCTTGTTAAAAAATGAGGTTTCTACGGATACCATTGTCAGTAGCATTCCTTCCGGATCAGAGCTTACGTATCGTTTCTTTTCAGAGAATGTAAGTAGTAACTACTTCTGTGATGACCTTCCTCCGGCCATTCCCTCTGTGGTAGATGAAATAGCAGCTGAAGCGGGAGAGGTATTGCTAACCACAATCCAATCGGAAACAGATTCCACTGTTTTTGAACATACCATTACACTGAGAAATATTTCATTGGTAAGCGAACAGGGCGAGCGCATCACCAACACTACCATTGACGAATTCGGCACCTTTACCACTCAGGATTAGCCTCACTTTGGATTTTGGTAGATATAAATTTCTGTGGCTCCTAAACCATATTTTTGGTAATCGGCATCATAATAAGTGATGTTTCCGTATTTTTTGAAAAGGAACTTCAATTCTTCCTGCAGCACCCCGGATCCCACCCCATGGATAAAAACAACCTTTTGTATGCGTTTTTTAATCGCAAATTCAAGTTGCCTTTTAGCGGTTTCTATCTGTAGGTTCAGCATGTCATAATTACTCATCCCTTTTGCAGAAGCAACGAGCTGATCAATATGCAGATCCACTTCCATTTTAGGGATGTTCCGTTGTTTGGGTTTAGGGGTACTGCGCTTTCTCGGCTTTGAAGTTTCTTTGGATGACTTGGCAGTAGCAGCCTCATAATTGCTGACTTTTATGGCTTGTTTTCCCGGTGTAACCATCAATTCTGCTGCCCCAAATTCCAGTTCAAATCCTTCTTCGGTCAGGATGGTTACCCTATCCCCGTCTATCTTGGTAATAGTACCCGAGACAATATCATCTATAGTATCAACCTTGTCGCCTACTTTTAAATCACTCATGGTCTTCTTTTTCTTTTCGGCTATCCGCACTCCAGCTTACAGAAGTTTTGTAGATCCCAAACATCAACAGGACTATTCCAATACTCATGGCTATTTCTTTCGCCATCATTCTTTCCCCGCCAGCCATGAAAATGGCTCCGCTGAGGATACAGAAAAAATAAATAGTTCGTTTTATTTTCATTCCATAAAAATAATAGTATTTTTCGGTTACGAATCGGCCCAACCATGCTTTCACTTTTTAGTCTTGCAGAAGAGTATATGCTTCCTTGTATGAGCAAGCAGGTTTTTGGTATGGATTGTCCGGGCTGTGGAATACAACGCGCTGCAGCCTTGTTATTTGAGGGAGAATTTCTGGCCGCCTTCCTAATGTATCCGGCCATCTATCCTATAATAATTCTATTTAGTTTTCTATTTGTAGATGTGTTTTTCAAAATTAAATATGCTAATATCATTAGCATAACCCTTATGATCACCTGTGTTGTGTTCATCCTGGGGAATTTTCTTTTCAAACTTTTTTAATTAAACCAATTTCTCATGGAACAACAAAAATTACCTAATGTTACTATAGCCATAATTCTGGCCATTTTATCTTTTATTTGCTGCTGCTTTGGTGGTGTTCCCGGTCTTATTGTGGCGGGGATCGCTTTCCTTGTAATTCGTTCGGATGAAAGGAAGTACAAAGAAAATCCAGACTTGTATTCTAACTATAATACCCTTAAAACTGCAAAGATCCTGGCTATTATTGGAATGGTAATAGGATTACTTTGGTTTCTCTGGACGTTTTACCAAATACAACAAATGGGTGGCTGGGATGCCTATATGGAGAAAACCCAGGAAATGATGGAACAGTGGGGAGTTGAACAATAATCTAAACCAATAAATAATGGAACAACAACCTTTACCAGGGGCCAGCAATGCCCTGACTATGGGAATTATATCAATAGTAGGTGCGTTGGTCTGCTGTGGTCCTTTCGCGATAATATTCAGTATTATCGGTTTGAACAGTGCTAACAAGGCAGAACGGCTTTACCAGGAGAATCCCGGAGGGTATTCGGGATATGAAAGCGTTAAAACAGGTAAAATCCTTTCCTATATAGGCCTGGGGATTTCATTGATTCTTCTGGTGCTCCTTATCATATACTTCGGGGTTATCATTGCCTTTATAGGAAGTGGTAATTTCAACGGAGATTTCTAAAATTAAAAACCCCGATTTCCTCGGGGTTTTTTTTTATTTGTCAGCGTTTAGTTTGCCACTTCACTCATGAACTTCAGCCTGTAGAGGCGAAGTTCGTCATCCTCGTACTCCCCGTCGAACTCCTTTAAGGCTTCCTCTATGTTATCTGTTTCTGCTTCCAGGAAATAGTCGTGTATTTCCTCTTGTTGGTCCTCGTCCAGGATCTCATCTATCCAATACTGCAGATTTAACTTTGTGCCGCTGAATACAATCTGCTCCATTTCCTTAACCAAATCATGCAGTCCCAGGCCTTTTGCCGAGGCAATATCATCTAGTGGAAGCTTTCGATCTACGTTTTGGATGATATATAATTTGAGGCCAGAATTTGCCCCGGTACTTTTTACCACTAGGTCATCTGGTCTCATAATATCATTTTCATCCACGTAGCTTGCAATAAACTCTATGAAAGGCTTTCCGTATTTCTTAGCCTTGCCTTCCCCTACCCCATGGATATTAACCAGTTCCTCCATTGAAATTGGATACTTAAGGGCCATATCAGACAGCGAAGGATCCTGAAAGACCACGAAAGGGGGAACGTCGTGTTTCTGAGCTTCCTTCTTTCTCAGATCTTTTAATTGCTTTAATAATTTTTCATCAGCCGCTCCTCCTGCGCTCTTTGCGGCTTTAATAATGGCGTTGTCCGTTTCCTCATTGTACACATGGTCCTGGGTCATCATAAAAGAAGTTGGATTATTCATAAACTCTTCCCCAGCCGTGGTAATATGAAGAATTCCGTATTGTTCAATTTCCTTTTTCAATAGTCCGGCTACCAGTACCTGCCTAACCAGGGCCATCCAGAATCCTTTGTCTTTATCGTCACCTATTCCAAAAAACGGTTTCTCATTGGTCTTGTGCGATGCAATCAGGGCGTTGGTGGCGCCAGTAAGGGCCAGGACAATTTCTTTGGCTTTAAACTTCTCCTTAGTTCCCTTTACAACCCGCAATAATTTCAAGACGTCTTCCTTCGCCTCCTGCTGTTTTTTAGGATTTCGTGAATTGTCGTCCATATTAGCACCCTCACCATTCACCTCATCAAAGGTTTCGCCGAAATAATGCAAAATAAATTTTCTTCTGGAAATGGAAGTCTCCGCATAGGCTACGATCTCCTGCAGTAAGGCATTGCCAATTTCCTGTTCTGCTACCGGCTTGCCAGACATGAATTTTTCCAGTTTTT
>CBDUAW010000091.1:0-8054 GCA_965365215.1 uncultured Eudoraea sp.
CCATCCAATGTAAATTCTACTGATGAAAGGAATTTACCAGAAAATGGTTCTGAAATATAATCTATGCTGTTATCAGCTTTGAAAATAAGAATTCCATTTTGCTGATATAAAAAAAGGATATTCCCCTTGTCCTTAAGGTATTGAAAGCTGGTCTTTGCAGCATCCTCAGAATTATAAGAGCCGGCAACGAAAAAATTAAAAGTTTCAGAACTGTTAGGAGCTAGTGTAAGAGCGTAACTGAGGTTACCACTAAATCCCTTTCCCTGATAATGATTTTGAAGGGTTTTATGCTCTTTTGCATTCTGATCTGATCCGAACACAACGAACCAGGGATTCTGAGCGTCCTTAACTATCCAATAATTATCCTCAAAAATTCCTGAATCCTGATGGTCTACCATCCCGGTCCGTTCCCCCAGCCAAACGGGGCGAAGATCCGAGTGTCCATTGATGGAGAGCGCTACTTTTTTTTCAGTATCGGCCTGGTTTGTGAATCTAAACTGAACCATTATCCCTTCTATGCTGTCTGGAACAAATTGTATGCGTTCTACTAATAAGGCTTTATCTGGCAGATCATAACGGTGCGAATTTGCGAAAGGATAATTGAAAAAGGAATCTGCCTTTTCCAGATTTGTAGTATTCTCTTGAACTGTAAGCGATACGTCAAAGCCATCCATGAGTTTAATAGGATGGTTCCATATACCGCCCATTTCTCCTTTTACATGCCACCCAATTTCAGGAAAACTACCATCCTGGTGACCTACCATATACACTCTATCCCCTGCTGTGACAAAGGGGGAGTTTAAATAGGCTTCTTTCCCTTTAATTAAAGGCGACTCACCCAGGAGGTCAAAAAGGTTTTCCTCTTTGTTTTGAGAACAGGAATAGAGGAAAAGAAGGATAATTGCGGCAAATAGCATGCGATACATAGGAAGACTTTTTTAGGATCCTGAAATACTAAAATAAAGAATTAATAAGAATGAAACTTTGACAGGGGAGTAACTCATGGCACCAAAAAAAAAAAATACGCAAAAAAAAAGCGGCTTCATCTTTGAAGCCGCTTTTGTTAGCGTATAGTTTTACCGTCTTTATCTTTAAAACGGTATTCCAGATAGGTATAAGCATCCCTTGGTTGTACGTGTATCCACTTTTTGTGTTCCAGGAACCATTTTGATCTAATGGATGGAAAACCTTTTGTGAGATATGCCGCAATAAATGGGTGGGTATTCAAGATAATGGTCTTATTCTTAGAAGGTCCTTTAAGAATCTTCTCCAATTCAACATTGATCTTTTCTATCAGTACAATTGGGGCTTCAACTTCTGCCCCTTTTCTACTTGGATCCTCTTCGGTGGTTTTAATATTCACCTCAGGACGTACCCTCTGCCTAGTTATTTGGACTAATCCGAATTTACTCGGAGGGAGGATTTTGTGCTTGGCCCGGTCATCTTTCATTTCTTCACGAAGAAAATCAAATAGTTTTCGCCTATGGTCTGCTTTGACCATATCAATGAAGTCTACTACAATGATGCCGCCCATATCTCGCAATCTTAATTGCCTTGCAATTTCCGCCGCTGCCAAAAGATTCACCTCTAAGGCAGTATCTTCTTGATTTTTTGCCTTGTTAGAACGGTTTCCGCTGTTCACGTCTATTACGTGAAGGGCTTCAGTGTGTTCAATGACAAGATAAGCTCCTTTACTCATGGAGGCTGTCTTGCCAAAAGAGGTTTTTATCTGGCGCTCAATCCCGAATTTTTCAAAAATGGGAACTTTGGAAGTGTACAGTTTAACAATAGATTCTTTGGCGGGAGCAATTTCGCTCACATAATCCTTAATCTGGTCATAAAGCGTTTCATCATCCACATAAATCCCTGTGAATGTATCATTAAATACATCTCTTAGGATAGATGAAGCCCTGTTCAGTTCAACAAGTACTTTGGATGGTGTAGGTGCTTTATACAATTTCTTACACATTGCTGTCCATTTGTTCAGCAAGTTTTGAAGATCTTTATCTAACTCCGCTACTTTTTTGCCTTCTGCTACTGTCCTGATTATAACCCCAAACCCTTTGGGTTTAATACTTTTGACAAGTCTCTTAAGCCTGTCTTTTTCTTCCTTACTCCCAATTTTCTGAGATACAGAAACACGGTCTGAGAAAGGAACCATGACCAGATAACGCCCGGCTAATGATAGTTCCGAGCTTATTCGTGGGCCTTTGGTAGAAATGGGTTCTTTTACAATTTGGACTAAAAGAGATTGATTGGCCTTGATAACATTATTAATGCTACCATGCTTGTCAATATCTTTTTCAGATGGAAAGTTTTTGAGGGAATAATCTCTGAGCTTTCCCGTACTTACTCCTTTAATAAACTTCAGCATTGTAGACAATTGTGGGCCGAGATCATGATAATGCAAAAAAGCGTCTTTTTCGTACCCAACATTTACGAAGGCCGCATTTAAACCAGTTACCGGTTTGCGAACCTTGGCGAGGAGGATATCCCCTACATTGAATTTATTGTCGTCAATATCTTTATGAAGTTCAATGAGCTTTCCATCTTTTAATAAGGCAAAATCAACGGCGTCAGAATTGGATCTTACGATTAATTCTCTATTCACCTGATTCAATTTATATTTTCCCTCTTACAGGGAAAAATGGATTAAACAATAGTTGTTACAGGTTGTATAAACCCGTCGAAATCCTTTTGTGGAATTTCTATGTCAATGAACGTTTAAAAAATGAAAAAGTAGTTATGAGAAACTACTTTTTCTTGTGCCGGTTAGCTCTCCTGCGCTTCTTACGCTTATGAGTAGCTACCTTATGTCTCTTTCTTTTTTTACCACTGGGCATGCAGTTCTACTTTAAATTCAGTTATTATTTTACTTGAACATTGCTCTTAACACCTTCTACAAATACTTTTGCAGGCTTAAATGCTGGGATGTTATGAGCAGGGATCTTAATTGTTGTGTTTTTTGAAATGTTCCTTCCGGTTTTTTCAGCCCTTGTTTTAACTATGAAACTGCCAAAGCCTCTGAGATAAACATTATCTCCGTTTTCAAGGGATGATTTAACTTCTTCCATAAAAGATTCAACAGTTGCTTGAACATCTCCTTTTTCGATTCCCAGTTTTTCTGAGATCCTAGATACGATATCTGCTTTCGTCATTTTAAATATTTAGTTTATGTAAGTTTTTCAGGCTTGCAAATATATAAATTTAATTCTTCTTTTTCTCTAAAGGACTAATTTTAAGTGCATAATCTATTACTTTTGCAGCTTATGCCGAACAGAAGATCCTTTTCCCGCATAATTTTGAAATGGTACACGGAAAATAAAAGGAAACTCCCGTGGAGAGAGACTACAGATCCCTACAAAATATGGCTGTCTGAAATATTGCTACAGCAAACACGCGTGGCACAAGGGATGCCCTACTATCTGAAATTTATCGAGAAATATCCAACAGTTCACAAGCTGGCTGATGCTGATGAAGAAGAGATATTGAAACTCTGGCAAGGCTTGGGATACTATTCGAGGGCCAGGAATTTGCATGCTACTGCCATTCAGATATCCAAAGAGATGGGGGGGCAGTTTCCAGATAAACACGAAGAATTAATTAAGCTGAAAGGAGTTGGAGATTATACGGCAAGTGCAATCGCATCTATTTGCTTTAATGAACCCGAGCCTGTATTGGATGGAAATGTTTATCGCGTTCTGGCGAGGTATTTTGGCGTTTCTTCCGCCATTAATGACCCAGCAGCTTTCAAATACTTTAAGGCCTTAGCCAGGGAAGTAATGTCTGTGGACAATGTAAGGGATTATAACCAGGGCCTTATGGAGTTTGGTGCCTTGCAATGTAAACCCGTTAATCCCGCTTGCAATGCCTGTCCACTAAACAATAGTTGCGAGGCACTAGAAAAGAATATGGTAACGGAATGGCCCTTTAAACGAAAAAAGGGAAAGATCAGGAAGCGATATTTTAATTATCTGGTACCGGAGGATCCGGAGCAAAATACCCTCTTAAGAAAAAGATATGGAAAGGGAATTTGGCAGAACTTATATGAGTTCCCTCTTGTTGAAACCGAGATGGAAGCAGATCTTTCCACTATTCGGGACAAGATAGAAGGGGTATTTCCGGCTGAAGAGACGGGGGCCGTTTATAAAGTGAATCACCAGAAAATCATTCACAAATTATCCCATCAACACCTGCATGTAAACTTTTGGCATGTGGAATTCAAGGTAGTGTTAGACCAGGGGATACCCATAGGTCAAATTGCAGAATATCCTGTACCTGTACTTATTGCAGATTTTATAGAAGAGCTACTTTAATTGTAAGTTAGAGGCACCAAAAGGTGCAACAAAATTTGTACTTTTGATCGTATACTAAAGATATGAGTGGAACATTGAATAAAGTAATGCTAATAGGGCATTTAGGAGACGAAGTTAAAATGCATTATTTCGAAGGAGGCAATAGCATAGGCCGCTTCCCAATTGCAACCAATGAGACCTATACCAACCGACAAACGGGTGAAAAGGTGACCAATACGGAATGGCACAATATTGTAGTTCGCAATAAGGCAGCAGAAATCTGCGAAAAATATCTGAGTAAGGGAGATAAGATCTATGTGGAAGGCCGTCTTAAAACAAGGCAATGGCAGGGCGAGGATGGAACCAATAGGTATACCACCGAGATTCATGTACAGGACTTTACATTTTTGTCAACAAAGCAGGAAAGTATGGGTACTGGAAAGCCAGAAGCGCCCTTATCGACAGCTAGCCAGAAGCCGGTAAAGGAAGCACCAATAATGACTGATTCTTCATCTGAAGTGGAAGATGATGATCTGCCATTTTAATATTTATTAATTACTGACCATTGGATCCCGACCCCCTACCATTAACAATTGGACTCCTGGCACTCGATGGCGCCTTTATAGTTAAGGTTGTTCTGATGATCGTATTGCTTTGCTGTTCTGCGTTAATTTCAGGGGCTGAGGTAGCTTTTTTCGGGCTTTCACCAACTGATCTGGGGGAGATTCGAGAAAATAAATCTGCAAGAGCCGCCATTGTTGTAAAGCTGTTAGAACGTCCAAAAAAGCTATTGGCAACTATTCTTATCGCTAATAATGCAATTAATATTGGAATTGTATTGTTGTTCAATATAATCGGGGATACTCTTTTTTCTGGTATTAGCTATGTATTGTTTTCGATAATATCAGTGCGTTTCCTTCTGGAGGTTGTGGTAGCAACCTTTTTAATTTTGATGTTCGGGGAGATCCTACCCAAGATTTATGCTAACCGAAATAACAGGCCCTTTTCCCATTTTATGGCCTATCCTTTAAAATTCCTGGACTTTGTTTTAACCCCCCTTAGCGGACCTATGCGTTCAGCCAGCATTCTTATGTATGAAAAATTGGGGAAGCGAAAATCAAATTTAAGCGTGGATCACCTTTCACAGGCCCTGGAGCTAACATCAGAGGGAGATACTACAAAAGAAGAACAGAAAATTCTGGAGGGAATTGTTTCTTTTGGAAATACGGATACCAAGCAGGTTATGAGGCCCAGGATAGACATCTTTGCCCTTAATGACGAGATGAAATTCCCTGAAGTGCTGGAAGAAATAAAAAAGTTTGGGTATTCCCGTATACCGGTTTATTCAGATAATATGGATAATGTCCTGGGGGTACTTTATGTGAAAGACCTCTTACCCTATATAGATCGTAAATCATTTAATTGGACTTCCCTCATCAGGGAACCTTATTTCGTTCCCGAAAACAAAAAATTGGACGACCTTTTACTAGAGTTTAAGGACATGAAAAATCATTTGGCTGTTGTAGTAGATGAGTATGGAGGCACCTCGGGGATAGTAACCCTTGAAGATATTATTGAGGAGATTGTTGGAGATATAAGTGATGAATTTGACGATGAAGACCTGGTGTTTTCAAAATTGGATGAACAGAATTATGTCTTTGACGGTAAGACTACCCTGAAAGACTTTTACCGGGTGGTGAAAATAGAGGATGATGAAGATTTTGAAGAACAAAAAGGGGAATCAGAAACAATTGCAGGTTTTGTCCTTGAAATTGCAGGAAGTTTTCCAAAACGAGGGGAGATTATCAAATTCAAGGATTATCAGTTTCTCGTGGAAAGTTTGGATAAAAAGAGACTAAAACAAATTAAAGTTACCTTGCCTCATGCCTAATAAACTATTTGTACTGCTTATTCTGATGATGATGTCCTTATCAGGGTGTAAAGAAGAGGTATTGCCCAAGCCCAAAGCCATGCTAAGATTGGAATACCCGGGAGCGAAAAGTGTTCCCTACAAAAGCGGTGCTTTTGGTTTTGAAATGAACCAGCTTGCCACCATCAAAGAGGAAACCCCATCTTCCTTAACACTGGACTATCCTCTCCTTAAAGGTGCTATTTTCCTCAATTATAAACCGGTTCGGGGAAATCTGAATAGTTTGCTGGCAGATGCACAAAAGCTTTCCTATGAGCATGTTGTAAAAGCAGATGAAATCTCAGAACAGCCATTTATCAACCCGGGAGACAAGGTGTACGGAATGTTTTATGAGGTAACCGGAGACGCCGCCTCACAAGCACAGTTCTATGTAACGGATAGCACAAATCATTTTGTAACCGGTTCGCTCTATTTCTATGCCAAGCCTAATTATGACTCCATTTATCCCGCTGCAGTGTATTTGCAAAAGGATATCAGAAAAATAATGGAAACCATACGATGGGAATAGTAGTTCTTACAGCTAAAAAAAGTGTAATTAAATTCTTGTTTTGATGAAAAATGAGTTGGTCGATACACATAAAAGGATTACACCACATATTCACAGGACTCCTGTGCTTACCTCACGACTTCTAAATAAAATTACTGGGGTATCGATCTATTTTAAATGCGAGAACCTTCAAATGGCAGGAGCTTATAAAATCCGGGGAGCCACTAATGCGATCCTTCAACTTACCGAAGAGCAGCGAAAGAAAGGGGTGGTTACCCACTCATCAGGAAATTTTGCCCAGGCACTGGCCCTTGCTGCAAGCAACCTGGAAGTGCCTGCTTATATAGTAATGCCTTCAAACGCTCCCCAGGTAAAAATAGACGGAGTATTGGAATATGGCGGCAAAATCACCAGGTGCGTCCCTACGCTGAAGGCAAGGCAAGAAACGGCAGAGGAGATAATGCACAAAACCGGGGCATCCTTTTTACACCCATCTAATGACAAGGAGGTAATACTGGGACAGGGAACAGCTGCAATGGAGCTCCTGGAAGAGGTCTCCCCTTTGGATTATATTTTTGTCCCCGTGGGCGGGGGAGGGCTCATTTCCGGAACAGCCCTGGCTGCTCATTATTTCGGGGGCGATTGTAAGGTAGTGGGTGGAGAACCCTTTGAAGCAGACGACGCTTACCGTTCTTTTCATTCAGGGGTCATTGAATCCAATACCAGTACCAATACCATTGCTGATGGTCTCAAAACCGTTTTAGGGGATAAGACTTTTCCAATAATCAGGCAGTATGTTGATGATATTATCCGAGTTGAGGAAGACGAAATAATAACTGCAATGAAACTGATCTGGGAACGGATGAAGCTGGTTGTGGAGCCCTCAAGCGCTGTAGCCCTTGCAGCTTTGATTCGGGAAAAAAAAGCCTACCAGGGGAAAGAAGTTGGGGTTATTATAACGGGTGGAAATGTGGACTTGAGGAATTTACCGTTTTAGTCAGATCCAAGTAATTCTTGGGCTTGTGCAATGCTGCTGTTTATTTGCTCCTTTAGAGCCTTAACTTTTTCTTCCTCTTCCAATAACCATTTCTCCTTCTCAGGTGTAAGGGCCTTGCCTTTCATTATCTCTTCAGAATCAAAGCGGTTTCCAAATCCGGCCATCCAGTCCATCATGGCTTTATGAGAATTCTGAAGGTCTTTCATGGCTTTTTGATAAGGCCTACCTGCTTCCGTAGAATCAGCCATGGGCTTCAGTTGTGCCACTAATTTGGAAAGGGGACTCATTTCTGGCATAACCTCATCATGAATGGCCATGACTCTATCCATTTGACTATTGGCTTTC
>CBDUAW010000092.1:0-7927 GCA_965365215.1 uncultured Eudoraea sp.
GGGTCAGGATTACCTTGCAACCAAAAGTACACTGCTAACTAGTTACGGCCTCAAACTAGGTATGGGCATCTCCCTTGTTACGCTTTTATTTGCCGGAATCCTTACAGTACTCTCGGTGCTATATCTTACCAAGAGCCTTCGTAAAATCACCTATGCGGCCAAACGCTTTCAGGAGGGCGATCTGGAATACCGTATTATGAATGCAGGAAAAACAGACCTTACAGGGGTTGCGCAGACCTATAACGAAATGGCCGATACCATTTTGGCCGACATCGATAAGATAAAGTCTCTGGAGGGAATGCGACGGGAACTGATCGCCAATATTTCTCATGATCTTCGTACCCCCCTTGCTATCATTCAAGGGTACATCGAAACGCTGCAAATGAAGTATGAAGACCTTAGCGCTGAGGAGCGTAGTATGTATCTGAATACCATCCAAACCGGATGTAAACGCCTATCCCGGCTAGTGGCCCAGCTATTTGAATATTCAAAGTTGGAAGCTAACCAGATTGAACCTGTAAAGGAGCCCTTTCGAATTGCCGACCTTGCCAACGATATCTACCGCAATTACAAGATATTGGCCGCTCAAAAGCAAATTGACCTCCGTTTGGAAATGGAAGCAGATACCCCACTGGTCTTCGCGGATATTTCACTGGTGGAACGGGCCATCCAGAATCTGATGGACAATGCGTTGAAGTTTACTCCCGAAGGCGGAACCGTAACTGTGGGCATACACCCAGGCAGGTCCGCTGTTGAGATCAGTATCCAGGACACCGGCCCTGGGATACAGAAAGAGCACCAAGCGCTTATCTTTGAGCGCTACCGCCAAACCAAAACAGGTAAAACCAAGGAAGGTGCCGGACTAGGGTTGGCTATTGTCCGCAAGATCATCGAACTGCACAATGCCAGCATCCAGGTTTTCAGCCAGCCCGAAAAGGGAACTACCTTCAGTTTCAGTCTGCCGGTATATCAAATGGGATAATACGAGATTTAAGAAGCTGGTAATTTTTAATACCTGTTGGTGAAAGACCCTTATTTGGATTTCGTTTCCTACAATCAACGAAAGTTAATGGCTATCTCTTTGGGTATAAGAGAAGCATACTTCGGCTTGGGAAAAAAAGGAATGATCATTTTTACTGCTCAATATCTATAGCTTCAAACGACACCAATTCCTGTTCTTCAAAAGCCGCGGTCACCTCAATGGGATTACAACACACTTCACAATCTTCTACATAGGTTTGCCGTGTTACAGAAGGATCTAATAACATAGAGATCTCCTCCCAGCAATACGGACACTGAAAGAAATGCTCATACATACTTGCTTATTAAAGATCTACATTAAGCAATTGCCCGGTAAGCTGTAGTAATTGCAATTCTGCAAGCTTGGCATCGTATTTTGCCAGATTTTTGTTGGTTTGGGCATTCAACAGGTTGATCTGGGCCTGTCGGAACTCAATGGAAGTTATACGACCTACCTGGAATTGTTCGCGCGACCTTTCAAAATTATTTTGGTTGGTCAGAACATTTTGTTCCTGGATATGAAATATTTCTAATCGGTTCTTATAGATGGCCAGGGCATTTTCGATATCACGGTTTACCTCCAGTTTAATTTGTTCCTGCAACAATTCCTGGTTCTTGTAGGCAATTTTGGCATTTTTTACCCGTACATTGGTTCCACCTCCATCAAAAATGTTCCAGGTCAGGGAAGCTCCCAATGCAAAATTGTATGTGGTGTTATTTACCCCGGGGAAGAATGCAGATGCTGCACTCTGGTTCAGGTTCCACCCGTAAGAGCCGTTAAGGCCAACGGTTGGAAGGTAGCCAGATCTATTCACCTTGATATCGTATTCATTTATCGCCAAATTCTTTTCTGCCTGTAACAGCGCTACATTGTTTAGTTTGGCATCTTGAATATACTCCTCCAGTTCCGGCATGGGTATAAATCGTATTACCGTGTCTACCTTGAATACTTCATTAAGGCTTTGGTTTAACACCACGTTTAAGTCGCGCTTGGTATTTGCCAGCTGCTGCCTTGCATTCAAAAGGCTTATACTATCATTGGTTACGTCTACCTGGGCATTCAGGATATCGAGCTTGGTATTCTGCCCAAATTCAAAGGCGTATTCTGCCCTGGTAATCCTTTCTTTTGATACCTCGACGGCTTGCAGCAATACGTTTTCATTTTCTGTAAGCCGGGCTACCTCAAAATATACACTGAACAGTTGTAACATAGTATTTTCAATGGTTTCCCGTGCCTGAAGTTCACTGAGTTGGTACTGTTCTTTTAACCGTCTGTAATTGTATAGTCTGCCCAGGCCATCAAATAAGGTATAATTCACGGAAACGGCCGAATTATATCGCTGCGCTTCTGCCTGATTGATCTCCAGGTCTGGCCGGGGAGAACCATCTTCGAGGGTTTGTCCTGGAAATTCAATTGTGGAATCATCCCTGTTGTAATTAGCTCCAGCTGTTCCTGTAAGGGTTGGCAAAAATCCTGAATTCAGGATACTTGCATTGTTTTCTGCAATTTCTACCTGGTTACGGGCAACGGCAATACCAAAATTATTTTCCAGGGCCAGACTTACCGCCTCATCTTTTGACAATAGTTTTTCCTGAGCTACCGCGGAATTGATAATCACCACAGTAAGCATTAACAATACTAACGTTTGTTTCATTGTTTACCTTCTAATTCTTTTGGAAGTTCTTTTGTTTTACTGGCTCCATTAGTTTGTGCATTTTCCTCCAGGAGCCGATCCACCATTTGACCTTGCAGATGCCGTTCTTCATGTTGCTCCTTAATGGCGCGCTCCACTTCCTCTTTGGTTATCTTATTGCCTGTGGCCAGCCATTTTGTGCTCACCTTCACTTTGTTGCTGAAGGATAGGAAAATGGGGAGCATAATTAGGGTAAGAAAGGTAGCAAATCCAATTCCGTATGCAATTGAAATTGCCATAGGGATTAGGAATTGTGCCTGTCTGCTTTGTTCCAGCATTAAGGGGGCCAAACCAGCGATCGTAGTTAATGAAGTGAGGAATATTGCTCTAAAACGCGACCTTCCTGCCTCGTAAATAGCTTCATCAAAAGTCATCCCTGAGCGCAAATTCCCATTGAATTTACCAATCAGTACCAGGCCGTCATTCACCATAATACCGATCAGGGCTATTATCCCCAGCATAGACAAGATGTTTATTGGAAAATCATGGATCCAGTGACCCCAGGCTACCGCCGTAAGACTGAAAGGAACCAGAAGGATCAGCATTAAGGGTTGACTAAAACTTCTAAACGTAAAAGCAATGGTAACATATATCAGGAAAAGTACCGTTAGCCCTACTACCCTAAGGGATCCCAAAAGCTTCCCTGCTTCCCTATTCTGTCCTTCATAGGAAGCAGTAACCGTGGGGTAGCGCGACTGTATTTCCGGCATAATCTCTGTCCGGATTTCTGTCATTATATCTGTAGCACTGGTAGTTTTTGCATCTTTCAGGTCTGCTGAGATTCGTATTTCACGCTGTCCATCCAGATGGTTAACGGCCACATCTCCCCTTTCTATGGTGTAGTTTGCTATTTCTTTTAAAGGCACCCGGCTACCGCTAGGGGTAACTATCCTCATTTCATCCAAATCTGTGATGGAGGAACGGTTTTCCCTATCATACCTTACCCAAACTCTTATTTCGTCTTGCCCCCTTTGAAAACGCTGGGCCTGAGTCCCAAAAAAACCGGCACGGACCTGATTCATTACTGTCCTAAGGTTTAGTCCAAGGAGGTAGGCGTTTTCTTTAAGTTCCAAGCGTATTTCTTTGATCCCTGCCGGGTCATTGTCTGCTACATCTTTTAGGGCAGCGTTATTCAGAAGCGCTTCTTTCAATTCATTTTTAGCTGCCTTTAATTCTGAGATATTATATCCCAGTAACGCCACGGAAACAGGGTCGCCTCCAAAATTTCCCCCAGAGCCGTAGATGAGGCTTTCCACGCCAAATACAGGACCTACCAATTCCCTCAGCCTGTTAGTAACCACATCGGACCTGATGGCATCAGGGCGTTCTTCCCCTGGTAATAAATTTATGGTAAGCGTGGCTGAAGAGGAACCCGGTCCCAGATTCTTAATAACATTTTCATACAGCACCTTTCCGGTCCCTTTAAGATATTGTTCCGTTAATTCCTGATTTACGATCTCGGCCTTTTCCTCAATAAGGCTGATGATAGAATCGGTAATTTTTTCGTTAGTACCGTTGGGCATTAGAAGTTCAACCTGTACCCTGTCGCTCGCAATTCTTGGAAAGAAGGAAGTTCTGATGATCCCTCCTCCAATTGAGCCAAAAGTGACTATAAGGGCAAATACAAAAAATGAGAAAGTCAATAATTTGTATTGCATAGCAAAGTGCAGCACGGGGCTGTAGGCTTTATCCCTAAACCAAGCCATTACCCTATCGCCCCCCTTATTGATCGTCCTCAGTTTTGAGAATACTTTTGCTATACCGGTCTTTTCCCCTTGCGCGTGCCTTTGAAGCGCTTTGGAATGGGCCAGGTGAGCAGGTAAAATTATCAAAGCCTCTACCAGGGAAACCACCAATGTAAGGATTACAATGACGGATACTTCTCCGAAAAACTCTCCAATCCTACCATCCAGAAAAAGGAAAATAGAGAAGGCCAGCACTGTAGTGATTATTGCCGATACTATGGGAGGAATAACCTCCATGGTACCATCAATGGCGGCATTGATGGGCGATTTACCCCTTTCATAATGCTGATAAATATTTTCTGCTATTACAATCCCATCATCTACAAGGATCCCAATAACGATGATCATCCCAAAGAGGGAAAGCACATTAATCGTAACATCGAAGAATCCGGCGAAAATAAACATCCCCAAAAAGGCAACCGGCAAACCAAATGCCACCCAAAATGCCAGTCGGGTATTTAAAAAGAGGGATAAGAATATTAAAACGAGCGCCATCCCCATTACGGCATTCTCGGTAAGTAGCTTTGTTCTTTGTGTTAAGGTGGTGGACAGATCGCTTACTACATTAAGCTGAACATTGGTATATTTCTGATTGAATTCATCTATATAGTTACGAACTTTTTCCGCAGATGATATAAGATCTTCGGTATTGGTGCTGGTTATTGTGGTTCTTACAGATAAGTCCCCGTTAAAATATGCTGCGTTTGGGGTTTCGGAGAACCTGTCACGTACTATTGCCACATCTTTTAAGCGAATAGTCTGGCCCGAAGCATCGGCACGGATAATCAGATTGGAAAGTTCATCCCCGTAGTAGGAACGATTATTGGCCCGGATTAAATATTCTTCTGCATTGGTTTTGATATTACCACCAGTAACCAGAATATTGGCATTCGCGACGGCCTGGGATACATCCTGAAAGGACATTCCATAGGCGAGCAGGTTGTTTTCATTAACTGCTATTTCTATTTCTTCCTGTGGGTAACCCGAGATGCTGATCTGAGAGATCCCATCAATAGCACGAATATCATTTTCAATCTGCCTGCCAATCTGTTTTAAGGTTGCAAGCGGAATATTATCACCGCTTATTGCAAAACTGATAGTTTGTCTTACGGCTTCTAACTTGGAAACTATCAGGGGTTCCATCCCTGTAGGAAATGAAGGCACTCGGTCTACGGCATTTTTGACCTGTAAGAGCATGAAATCAATATCTCTGCCTTGCTCAATTTCCACATTTATAGACCCACTATTCTCGCGCGAGGTGGAAGTTACCCTATCTACCCCTTCCAGGCCTTTTAAATTATCTTCTATCTTCAACACTATTCCCTCTTCTACCTCCTGGGGCGATGCTCCAGGGTAGGTAATATTGATGGAAATATTCTTTGAATCCGTAAGAGGAAAAAAGGAAGATTTCAAGGACAGCGCCCCTACTATCCCAAAGATGAAAAAAGCAATGATGATTACGTTTACCGCAACATGGTACTTTATAAAATAGGCGATTACATTTCTCATTGGTTAGTGTTTTTGGCGGTATCGTCTTTATAAACCTTTACCAACATTCCTGTATATGCTCCCACAACAGGTTTGGTGATTATGGAGATCCCGTCTGGCACTTCCTTCAGGACTACTTTTTTATCTGAGAAATACACCGGTTTTACATCTATCAGGTCAAGGACTGAATCTCTTACCACGAAAATCTGATCGTTCTCTAACAAAAGATTACGATCTATTTCGATAGCATTGGATTCTTCCTTGGCATTCAGGTTTGCCTCAAGGTACATCCCCTCTTTGAGGTCCGGATGACTTACCTCTATGTAGGCTTTTATGGTCTGACTAGCCTGGTCTACGCGCCCGTTTATTCTACTTACCGTTCCTTTATAGGTTTTGGTACGATCCAGATTAACCAGCTCCACTATCTCCCCTACCTTTAAAAGGTCACTGTATGTTTTACTAACAGATACTTCCAGTTCATATACCCTTGTATTGATAAATTCACCTAATTTTTGTCCGGATCTAACCAGTGTACCTTCCGTGACCAGGGCTTCCGTCACAATTCCATTAAATGGAGCAGTCATAGTGTATTTAGACAATCGTTGTTCAAGATTTTTAACGTTGTAGTAACTCGTGAGAATACCTCTTCCGGAAATAAAGAACTTTTCCTTTTCAGATGTCATTTCTGGTAATCTGGGAGTAGTACTCTCCAAATCAAAACTGTTCAGATATGACTGCCATTTGGGGTAAATCTCTGGATAATCAAGACGAAGATCTGGCATTATTGAGGTGATGAGATTGAGGAGATTACTTTTGGCTGATTGTACGCTGGCGTAATACTCAGCGGCATCTATTCTAATGATCGTTTCTCCTTTCCTATATTCCTGCCCGGGCCTGAATAGTTTGCTCCTACCCCTGAATACGCCCTGGACCTCCGCGTAGAGTTCCACTTTGTTTTTTGCAGTGAGGTTTCCATTGGCCGGTACAATAATCGGAATTGTACCATTGGAGACCACTTCGGTAAAAACCGTTTTTACCACTTTCTGTACCTTTGGTTTGGGACGTGTTTTACTGCTTACTATCTGCTTGGAGATAAAAAAGGCAGCAACTATGATGACTACGCCCAAAATTGATAATATGATCTTTCTCATGCTTTCTTAATTAAACTGTTAGTCTAAGGGAGGCAAAATTATTTTGAACTTGTTTTAAAGTTTTTATAGCCTGTTGAATATCTTCCGGAGCTAAATTCCTTTCCATTATCTCCAGGATTTCCACAATTACCGGACGGGATTCCTGGAATATCTGCCTTCCCTTATCAGTGAGTAATACTTCGTTAATACGCTTATCCATTTCATTTTGATGACGCTTCAGATATCCTTTCTTCTCCATCTTAGCCAACAATCTGGCAAGGGACGATTTATCCCGGTATGTAAGGGTAGCAAGCTCATTTTGATTCAGCCCGTCTTGTTCGTGCAATTTCTTTAAAACAATCATTTGTTCCTTTGTAATATCAAGCCCCCTATCCGCTATTGCTTCTTGAATATAATAGTCTACTACCTTAGATGTCCTTCCAACCCAAGGGCCAAGGGATTTTTCAAAATCTAGCCAAACAGCAGTCTTACTCATGGGGCCAAAGCTACATTATATTTTTTTAGTTGCACATGCAACCAATGTTAAATAAATCTTAATATTTGTTTAATATTTCACATTATATGTAAAACAAAAAAAGGATGTGGGTACATCCTTTTTTCTCGAATTTAACTAAACAATTAAGTCAACTACCTATTATCATTATCGTCTTCAAACTTGGTATCGGCCATCCTTGTCCTTGAAAAATTTATGTCCTTGAAATTCAGTTTAACATCCCCCTTGTCATAATCGAATACCAGGAACTGTTTTGGATTCATCATCTCGAGGTTTTTATACGAATTGAATTTATTATGTTGTATCTGTAGGACTTTTAAACTGGCCAACTGACTG
>CBDUAW010000093.1:0-7852 GCA_965365215.1 uncultured Eudoraea sp.
TGAATGGCACTGATTATGTGTTCTTTGGGCATTACGCCCGACTGTTTCCAGACAATCTCCTTATTCTTAAATAACAGCAGGGTGGGAACGCCGCGAATTTGATATTTGGCTGCGATGGCCTGGTTCTGGTCCACATCAATTTTTACAATCTTAATCTCATCTCCTAATTCATCTTTAACTTCCTTTAGAATAGGTGCCAGCACTTTACATGGGCCACACCAATCCGCAAAAAAGTCGACTAATACAGGTTTTTCAGAAGAGATAATCTTTTTAAAACTACTTCTCATAGTTCCCATTTTATTTCTGCTAAAGTAGCGAAAATCAAGAGCTGGGAAACTGATTAATATCATGGTTTTTACGCGGTAGTTACTATAATTTTAATCGAAATCCACAGAAAGCACATCACCCATGAGAAAGGTAGTCGTACCCACGGATTTTTCAAAAAACGCCTTTAACGCCTTAAAGTATGCATGTCAGATCTTTAAGTACGAACGGAGCGAAATCTTTATACTTCATGCCTATGCTGATGAAGTATATCAACAGGACCAAGTTGTGAAACGCAGTTTTTTGGAGGAATTAAAGGAGACCACCTATCAAAAATCTCAAAATGCACTAAAGAAAACTCTGGAGGATATAAAGGATTATAATCCGAACCCTCGCCATTCCTTTAAGATCATTTCGGCGTTTGGTACCCTAACCGATGAGATTAATGATCTGGTAAATTCGGAAAACATGGATATTACAGTGATGGGTACCCGGGGAGAAACCAACGACAGGGAAATAACCTTTGGCAGTAATACCCTGCAGGTGTTGAAATATGTACAGTGTCCTGTATTAGCCATCCCTGAGAATTATGCTTATCATCAACCTAAAGAATTGTTGTTTCCCACAAATTACATGGTGCCTTATAAAAGAAGGGAATTAAAATTGTTATGCGAAATGACGGGGTCCTTCAGGTCTACCATCCACATGTTGTATATAGACCCTATTAAAAAACTATCTCTGCGGCAGGAAGACAATAAGCGATTTCTGGAAGAGAACCTGCACAAAGCCAACTTAAAGTTTGAGACCACTTCCGAGAAGGATAAGTCGATCGCAATTACCAAATATATAGTACATAAATACATAGATCTTTTGGTAATGGTGAATTCCAGGCATTCGCACTTGGAGAATATGCTTTATCAGACTACCCTGGATTGGATAGGCTTACATGTTAAAATCCCATTTTTGGTTTTACAGAATTTATCGAGATAACCTGAAAAAATCCTTTTGATGAAAAAGATAATCCTACCTACCGACTTCTCTGAAAATGCTTACAACGCATTGAAATATGCCTTCAATTTACTTAAAGATGAAGAATGTACTTTCTATCTTTTGCATACCTACACCCCGGCCATTTATCAGACAGAGTATGTCTTACATAGCCCCGGGCAGATTGGTTTGGGAGATTTTTACCAGGCCGATTCTGAGGAAAAACTGGAAGAAATGAAAAAAAGGGCCGAAGAGGAATTCAATAACCCCAAGCATACCATTATTACGCATTCGGCTTTTAATATTTTGGTAGATGAGGTTTGGGATACTGCCGTAAATGAAGGGGCAGATCTGGTAGTAATGGGGACTCAGGGAGCAACAGGGGCGAAAGAGATCTTTTTAGGAACGCATACGGTTCATGTTATTAAAAAGGCACGCTGCCCTGTAATTGCAGTACCCTCCGGCTACACTTATCAAAAACCATCTAAAATTCTATTCCCCACAGACTTTGAGATTGCCTACACCCCGGAACAACTTTCTGAACTTATTACACTTGCGGAGATGCACCAGGCCGGAATAGAAGTATTGCATATTTCCACGGGCTATGAACTAACAGAACAACAAAAACAGAATAAAGAAAAATTATCGCAACTATTAGATAAGCAGCCACACCAATATCATGATTACCCGAGCCAGGAGGTAATTAGTGGAATTAATACTTTCCAGAAAGACCATCAGGTGGATATGCTTTGTATGATTCAAAACAAGCACACCTTCCTGGAAAGCCTGTTTATTGAACCGGTAATTAAGAAAATCGGGTTTCATGTTACCCTTCCTTTTATGGTAATTCCTGATGCTTCAAAAATTTATAGAGAATGAAAAATATTCTGGTCCCTTCAGATTTTTCAAACAATGCCTATAATGCCTTGTTTTATGCTACTTGTCTTCTAAAGAACCACGATTGCACATTTTATATCCTCAATGTTTTCTCGGAGCAAACCCCGCTGCAAAGCCATAGCCCGGTTCCAGGTAAGAATAGAAATCTACTTGTTCAATTGGAGGAAGAAGCAGTAGAAGGATTAAATAAGGTATATCACAGGATCAACCTCGATAATCAGAACCCGAGACATAGGGTAAAAAAGCTATTGGAAAAGGGTAGTTTATCAGAAATGATCGTCAAAACAGTAGCTCAACTGGATATTGATCTCGTGGTAATGGGGAATACAGGAGAAACGGCGGCAAAAAACGTTTTTTTGGGAAGTAGTGTTACCCATACCATCAGTGTGTTAAAAACCTGTCCTCTCCTTGCGGTTCCTAAAGAAATTGAATGTGAAATCCCATTCGAAATTGCCTTCGCCACAGATTACAAAAGGGGCTATGATGCAAAATCTTTGGAGCCCTTGCTATTCATGGCCAAGACATGCAAGGCTACTGTGAGGATTATTCATATCAATGAGGAAGGACATTTGTCGCATGCCCAAAAAAGCAACCTTAGTACCTTAAAACGCTACCTCGGGGATATACGGCATACGGTACATTGGATGCCAGATTTTGCAAGTAAATCAAAAGTTATAAAAACCTTTCTGGATGAGTTGGGGATTGGAATGCTGGTAATGATTAATTACCAACATGGTTTTGTGGATTCTCTGTTGAGGGAACCTGTGATCAAAAGAGTCAGCTTTACGATAGATATTCCCTTTCTGATACTCCCTTATCACAGCTGATTGGAATCATAGCAGGGACTGCTTATCAGCAGTAATTTTATACAAACCCATAATTGCGCGGTTATGAACAAAAGAATCTTAGTTCCAACTGACTTTTCCAAAAATGCTTTAAACGCGGTAAGGTATGCCCTGGATCTTTATCAGGACGTGGCCTGTGATTTCTATTTCCTGAACGCCTTTCGGATTAGCGGTTACAGTATTGATAGTTTAACGGTTCCTGAACCGGGGGATGTTGCCTTTGAAGCCTCAAAAAAAGAATCTGAAGAGGGCCTAACCAAACTTCTGGATATGGTAGAACTGCATCAGGATAATCCCAGGCATCAGTACCATACTATAGCCACATATAATTCCCTGCTATACGCCATTAAAAACACTATTGCCAGAATGGACATAGATCTGGTAGTAATGGGCACAAAAGGGATTACTGGGGCAGAGAGCATCATTTTTGGCACCAATACCATCAATGTTATGGAAGGGGTTACAGAATGCCCTGTATTGGCAGTACCACAGGACTATCGTTATACCTCTCCAAAAGAAATTGTATTCCCCACAGATTTTAAGGTAAGTTATAAAAGAAGAGAGCTCAACTACCTTTTGGATATAGCTAATCTTCACCAGGCCTGGATCAGAATACTGCATATAAAAAAGGAAGTAAGCCTTAGCCGAAACCAATTAAGTAATAAGGACCTGCTAATGGCAATTATGGAGGGGGCAAACCATAGTTTTCATGAGTTGGATGATATAGGAGTGCATAAAGGGATCGGGGCCTTTGTAGAGAGCAGGAATAGTGATATGGTTGCTTTTGTCAATCGCAAGCATACTTTTCTTGGGAAGATACTCTCAAGGCCACTGGTTAAAGAAATGGGTTATCACTACAATATCCCTATCCTTGGTTTGAATGATCACACCTGATTCTAATAATAGTTTCTGGGTATTAGAATTTTAATTTCAATAACTTATGACCAAGAAGCAAATAGGTATCGTAAAATATTCCGGGGAAACAGTTCCCTTTTCTGCGGAAAAGCTGAGGAAATCCCTAAAGCGAAGTGGGGCTACTCCAAAGATTGTAAACAAAATCCTCAAATTGGTCGGTGATGAACTATACGAGGGGATAACAACCAAGGAGGTGTATAACAGGGCATTTTCTATTTTGAAGAAGGAGACACCGGTTTCTGCCTCCAAATACAAATTAAAAAAAGCAATTTACGAATTAGGGCCTACTGGCTTTCCCTTTGAAAGGTTTATCAGCGCAGTTCTCCACTATTCAGGATATGCAACCCAGGTTGGGAAAACCCTTGAAGGGCTATGCGTTAGCCATGAAATTGATGTTATGGCCGAGAAAAACGGCATGCTTATCCTCATAGAATGCAAATTTCACGGGGAACAGGGACGGAATTGTAATGTCAAGATTCCATTGTATATCCATTCCCGCTACAAGGATGTTAAACATCCCGGAAATGACAGGCTAATAAAAAATAAACGTCCGGATGAGGCCTGGGTTGTGACCAATACAAGATTTACCGTCGATGCAATTGCCTATGGAAGATGTGCCGGTTTGTACCTGCTCAGCTGGGACTATCCAAAGGGAAATGGATTAAAACACAGGATAGACAGGCTGGGGCTGTATCCAATAACCGTTTCAACAATGCTTAGCAATAGAGAAAAACAATTTTTACTCAGCAGGGACGTGGTACTTTGCAGACAATTGCGAAAAGATACTTTTTACTTGGATCACCTAGGAATAGGACAGGAGCGAAAAACCCGGATCTTAAGGGAGATACAATCCTTGTGCAACAATTAAGATATTCGCTGCCATGAAAGTAAAGATCCACTTTTTAGGAGCGGCCCATACGGTAACGGGGTCAAAATTCCTCCTTGAAACACCAGAGGCCAACATTCTGGTAGATTGTGGGATGTTCCAGGGGTTAAAGGAACTCAGGGTCCTGAACTGGGAGCCTCTTCCCGTAAACGTGCCCGGGATTGACTATGTATTGCTTACCCACGGACATCTGGATCATACAGGATACCTGCCGCGTTTAATGAAACAGGGTTTCCGGGGTCAAATTATTGGTACACCTCCAACATTGGCCATTTCGAAAATTATACTTTTAGACAGTGCAAAGATCCATGAGGAAGAAGCCGAACAGGCCAACAAGGAAGGATATAGTAAGCACCAGCCTGCATTACCTTTGTATACCATACAAGAGGCGGAACAAATTATTACACATTTTAAATCAGGAAGGGAAGGGGAATGGATTCAATTAAGTGAGCAAATACGTTGCAAGTTCAGGTACAATGGCCATATCATTGGCTCTACATTTATAGAATTGGAAATAGCAGGTAAGGTCTTCGTTTTTTCTGGGGACCTGGGCAGATATCAGGACCTATTGCTAGACCCGCCTAAAAGTCCAAAATGGGCAGATTACCTTTTTATTGAAAGCACCTATGGCCATAAATTGCATCCGGATGAAAAGGTAGAAGAGCGGTTGGTAACGCTGGTGAATAATGCATTGTACCAAAGGAGTAATCTGCTGATCCCCTCATTTGCAGTAGAGCGTTTGCAGTCCTTGATGTATCTTTTGTGGACCCTTTACAAACGGAACAAGATCCCTAATATTCCCATTATTATTGATAGCCCCATGGGTATTAATGTATTGGATATTTTTAAACGCTTTCCAGACTGGCATAAACTTCCTATCGAAGAATACAATGCCATGTGTAGGCATATGACGCTTATAGAATCCTACCGGGAGACATGGGAAACCATAGACGATCCAAGGCCCAAGATAGTGATCGCAGGTAGTGGGATGGTTACTGGAGGGCGTATCCTCACCTATTTAAAACAGCTACTAGACCAGGTTGAAACCCAGGTACTTTTGGTGGGCTATCAGGCAGAGGGAACCAGAGGGAGGCAACTATTAGACGGTGCCCATGAGCTTAAGATTTTTGGAAAATACGTTCCGGTAAATGCCAGGATATTTCACATGGAAAGCCTTTCTGCACATGCAGATCAGGCCGAATTGCTGAAATGGATGAGTAGTATTCGAAACATTCCAGAGAAAGTATTTCTGCTCCACGGGGAAGCAGCTGTTTTAGATACCTTTTCTGCAAAAATCTACGACACTTTTAAATGGAAATGCACCCTCCCGGACCTTTTTAAAACAATAGAATTCCCGGTATAACCTGATGGCTGATCAAGATCATTGTAATCTTAGGCTTTGCTGTTTACTTTATTCAGCAATTAAATTGAGAAGCTATGCATAACAAGATTGAGGAAGATCAGAGGCCGG
Organism: uncultured Eudoraea sp.; assembly: GCA_965365215.1. Classification (GTDB taxonomy): domain Bacteria; phylum Bacteroidota; class Bacteroidia; order Flavobacteriales; family Flavobacteriaceae; genus Lentiprolixibacter. The sequence continues at coordinate 6,266 of CBDUAW010000093.1, forward strand.
CTTTAAAATGCCAGAGCATGTATAAGGCATCACAACGCTGGGTATCATCCTTCAGGTTCATGGAAGACGAATTGAAGTTTATAGAAAGGTTATTGCACTCCTATGTGTTTGAACCCAACACCCCTAATCTGTTCGAACGCCTTCAGGACTATCTGGTAAGGATTGAAGCAATCAAAGAGGAAAAAGGTGACCTATTTCAAAGGATCATAGAACATGAACACGCTCTGAGCGGTTTGTTGGAAAGTAAAGATCAACCCGGGATTGTCAGCTACAGCGAGATACACCATCATTTGGAGCTAGATTTTAACAAATTCCTGGACAGGTATTGGTTGTTGAAGTCTGAAATCTTTAACTACGCCGGGGCAATCCTTAAAAAGAGAAAGCCCTAGCCCTCAACATTTACTAATGATATAAATCATAAACCAAAACGACAAAAGCCCTTAAATTTGCTTTATAATAAAATAGTAGTTTCTAAAAGATCATATTAGGGCTATCGGTGATGGTTTAAAAACTAAAACTCATGGAAACAAAAAAACGCACACATCGCTACCTGGAATGGATAAGTCCTGACGAGATGCACAGCGCAACAGTACAATGGCTGTCTGAACTAAAATTTGTCAGGGATGAACAACTATTCTTAAATGACCTGGTTAAATCCTATACTTTGCAACTTATTGATAAGAAAACCTTTGAGGAAAGCAAAGCGCTGGTTAGTAATATTCTGGCATCGGAAAAGGAAGTCATAGTCCTTATGAAAAGAGTACAGATTCACGAAAATCAATTGGAAATAATGATCGATGAGATAGATCAGCCCAAAATGGAGAAGGCTTATCTGGAAACCCACCTGGAACTCATAAAAACAATGGAAAACTATATGCAGGAGTACAGAGATCTAAAGACAAAGCTGTTTGCAATGATTTCCAAAATATTAAAAAAAGAAAAACAAAAACGACTCCTTAATTAATACGTCATGAAAAAAGCATCGCTGATATTGTTAGTACTGTTGTTGGGGTGTTCCTCGGCAGAGCTTGTAAGTACCTGGAAGAATCCGGATATCGTAATATTTGACGCCAACAAGGTACTTGTGGTTGGGATGACTCCGGTGGAGGAGGGCAGGGATCTGTTTGAAACCAAAATGAGAAGGGAATTAAGGAAAAGAGACATTGAGGCCATGCGAAGTATTGATCTGTTCGACATTGAATTTACAAATACCGCCCGGACCGAAAAGGAACTTGATGAGGTAGAACAACTGTTGCTAGACCGGGATTTTGATGCCATTCTCTTTACCAAAGTTCTGGGCTCGGAAAGCCGGCAATCTTTTAGTCAACGGATGGCCGAACTGGATAATTACTATGGGGGATTCCAGGAAGACTACCTCACCCATCAGGATATCTATTACGATCCGGAGTACTACGAAGAGTTTATGGTTTATCATGTAGAAACTTCCCTATACTGCATATGCGTAGGGAAGGAACGGGAACTTATCTGGCGAGGGGCCATAGATATTACAGATCCCGCCAGTATCCGGAAAACGGTAGACGACTATGTAAAACTGATGACCAGTACAATCCCCAGGGTTATCATCTA
>CBDUAW010000094.1:0-7812 GCA_965365215.1 uncultured Eudoraea sp.
ATTGTATGTGGAATCGCTTCTGAAGAAGAGGATGAATTTATCGCAATCAATAGCAATGACGAACAACATCAGAATAAATATATAGTGCTGATTGATCCCTTAGACGGATCTTCAAATATTGATGTTAATGTATCTGTGGGGACCATTTTTTCTATCTACCGAAGGGTTACACCCATAGGAACTCCTGTTACCCTGAAAGATTTTCTACAACCCGGGGTGAACCAGGTAGCTGCTGGGTATATTGTTTATGGAACCTCAACCATGCTTGTGTATACTACCGGGCACGGTGTAAATGGCTTTACCCTTAATCCTGCGATCGGGACTTTTTATCTTTCCAATCCCAATATGGAATTCCCGGAAACCGGTACCATCTATTCCGTTAACGAAGGGAATTATGTTCATTTTCCACAAGGGGTTAAAGACTATATAAAGTATTGTCAGGAGGAAGAAGAAGACAGACCCTATACCTCTCGTTATATAGGTTCCCTGGTATCTGATTTTCACAGGAATATGATTAAGGGCGGAATTTATATATATCCTAAAAGTAGTAAGGCGAGCAATGGGAAGCTCCGTTTACTTTACGAATGCAACCCCATGGCATTCATTGCTGAACAAGCCAACGGGAAGGCAAGTGATGGGTTCAAAAGAATTATGGAAATTGAACCAAAAGAATTACACCAACGTGTTCCCTTTTTCTGCGGAAGTCGGAAAATGGTTGAAAAGGCAGAGGAATTCATGACCAATGCTACCGCATAAATACAGGAAGCTGTACTATGGGATCAGGTAAAACCTATTGCTTCATAAGATAGAGGTAATCCTCAAAATGGATTCTCCCTGTAAAAATAGCAACTGATTTTTCTATGATCCTATCTGCTTTAGACGTTGGGAATCCAAGACCCAGGGCGTACTTTTTCAGTAATCCCATCTCATCATTATCGAGCTGGTGATCCGCATAAATTATCCTGAATAAATCGAACAATCGCTCATACCTTTCCTTAAGGCTGTTTGAAGGATCAATAGGGTATCTATTGGATTTTTTCATCACCTCCTTGTATTCTGCATCGGTAATATCCAATTTATGTGCAAAACGATCTATTACTGCTTTCTCCTGTTTGTTAATCTCCCCGTCTACAGCTGCCAATGAGGCCAGGGTTGCAAAATGAGCCAGATTCTTCCTTTTCGCACTATGTCTGTATAAATCTACAATGGGCATATTTTGTTTAACTTTTATTATACAAAGATACTTTATTTCACAGTCATTTTCGAACTCAATTTCACGAAAATTTCCTTGACTTTGCATTTCAATTCACTTCAGTTAAAAAGAAGATTCCTTTGGAAATTTGTAATTTAAGGCCGCTATGAAAAAACCGCTGTTACAGTTTACGGATAAGGGCATATATTGTGAAGCTGCCGGAGTTTACCTGGATCCCTGGAAGCCGGTTGAGAAAGCGATTATTACCCATGGGCATGCGGATCACAGTAAGTGGGGCCACAAAAAATATATAACACACCATTCCAATATCCCCATCATAACTCACCGTTTGGGAGATATAAATGTCAGTGGTAAATCATGGTCTGAGTCATTTACAATTAACAATGTAAAATTCAGCCTTCATCCGGCAGGCCATATTCTGGGTTCTTCTCAAATCAGGGTAGAGCACAAAGGAGAAGTCTGGGTATTTTCAGGAGACTACAAAACGGAAAATGACGGCCTTACTTCGGAATTTGAACCTGTAAAGTGTAACACCTTTATTACCGAGTGTACCTTTGGGCTACCAGCATTTAAATGGCAAAAACAACATAAGGTATTTTCTGAAATAAATCAGTGGTGGGCTCAGAATAAGGCAGAAGGAAAAACCTCTGTCCTCTTTGGCTACAGCCTGGGAAAAGCACAGCGACTTTTGAAAAACTTGGATGATTCTGTTGGTAAGATCTACACGCATGGCGCTATAGAGAACATGACCAATGTACTGAGGCCACAGATCTCTTTCCCCGAAACACAACTAATTACCCGGGAAACAAGCAAAAAGGAATTAATTGGGAATATGGTTCTTGCCCCGCCCAGTGCCCACGGAAGTACCTGGATACGAAAGATGGTCCCGTATGAGACGGCTACAGCAAGCGGATGGATGGCCTTCCGGGGGGCAAGAAGAAGACGTGCGGTTGATAAGGGATTTGTACTTAGTGATCACTGCGATTGGAATGGCCTCCTGAAGGCCATTTCCGCAACTGGCGCAACTAAAATTGTCTGCACCCATGGATATTCCGAAATATTTTCAAGGTATCTGCGTGAAAAGGGTTTTGATGCGAGCACCGAAAGTACCATGTATGAAGGAGAACTTGCCGAGATAGACACCGAAACAAATGACGGTTCTGAAATCAACAACGACCCTGATAAAACGAAGGAAAATCCATAGGAAAAGGCCAATAATGAAGAAATTTGCCGAATTAGTAAGACTGTTAGACAGCACCACCAAGACCAACAAGAAGGTACAGGTGCTGGCAGATTACTTCCTTTCAGCAACAGATCAGGACCGGGTTTGGACTATTGCCATTTTGTCTCACAGACGCCCTTCCAGGCCGGTTAATACAACCCTGATGAGAACCTGGGCTGCTGAATTAGCCGAAATACCTTTATGGCTGTTTGAAGAAAGCTACCATATTGTGGGCGACCTTGCAGAGACCATTGCCCTGATTATTCCAGCTGCAGATAATGCAACCAATAAAAGCCTTACCAGTTTTCTGGAGGAAATGATCGCCTTAAAACCTAAATGCGATCCTGAGAAGAAGTCTTATCTTTTTAAAAATTGGTCAAAACTGGGCTACTATGAGCGATTTGTTTTTAATAAATTAATAACAGGCGGTTTCAGGATAGGGGTTAGTCAGAAACTAATGACCCGGGCTTTGTCAATTGCCACTAATATAGATGAAGATATCCTGGCCTACCGCTTAATGGGGAATTGGCAACCTCAGCAGATATCCTTCCGGCAATTGGTCCTGGAAGAAAATGAGGCCGACTATCTATCAAAGCCTTATCCTTTCTTCCTGGCATATGCTCTGGAAGGTAAATTGGAAGACCTAGGTGATGTTAACAATTGGTTTGCCGAACATAAATGGGACGGGATCAGATCACAGCTTATTGTCAGGAAGGGGCGAATATTCATCTGGAGCCGGGGCGAGGAATTGGTTACCGACAAATATCCGGAACTACATCCATTGAAGGAAACCCTTCCTGATGGAACTGTCCTGGATGGAGAGCTTTTACCCTATAAAAATGATCAGCTAGGTTCTTTTAATGATCTACAGAAGAGGATAGGCAGAAAAAATATCTCTAGATCCTTGTTAGAGAAAATCCCTGTAATCATTAAGGCCTACGATCTGCTGGAATGGGAGGGAAAAGATCTCAGGCAAAAACCGTATCACTATAGAAGGTCTATTTTGGAGAATGCCTTAAAACCAGTTTTTGATAATGGAGAAATCCCTTTACATCTGTCGGAAAATATAAAGTTTAACAGTTGGGAGGAAATGGCCGCGGAAAGGGAACTTTCCAGAGAAATGCGCAGCGAAGGACTAATGCTGAAACATAAGGATTCTGCTTATCTGGTGGGTCGGAAAAAAGGGAATTGGTGGAAATGGAAAGTAGCCCCCTTAACTATCGATGCAGTGCTCACCTATGCAATGCGTGGACACGGCAGACGAAGCAATTTGTTTACCGATTACACATTTGCGCTTTGGGATACTTCCCAAGATGGGGAACGAATTTTGGTGACCTTTGCAAAGGCATATTCTGGTTTAACAGATGCCGAGTTCAGAGCTATTGATTCGTGGATCAAAAATAATACCCTCGAAAGATTTGGTCCTGTTAGAAGGGTTACCCCTTACCATGTTTTTGAAATTGCCTTTGAAGGCATTGCGTTGTCCAACAGGCACAAAAGCGGTGTAGCTACACGTTTCCCAAGAATGTTACGATGGCGAAAGGATAAAAAGATCGAAGAAGCCAACAGCCTGGCCGACCTCAAACAAATGATCCCCGGGCCAAATGCAAAAAGCTAAAAACGCTTGCTTAATGTTATGACGAAAGCACAACTTTTTGACATAGCTGATACCTGGTTCGCGGACCGGCAATGGGAACCTCATGCCTTTCAAAAAAAGAGCTGGACAGCCTTTCTCCAGGGCAAACATGGTCTTCTGAATGCGCCTACTGGTAGCGGGAAGACCTATGCCCTTTGGTTCCCCATTATATTGAACTACATTAAAAAGCATCCTGATTATAAAACCAAACACCAAATAGGCCTTAAAGCCATCTGGATAACCCCTCTGCGCGCCCTTTCCCTGGAGATTAAGCAATCGGCAGAAAAAGTAGCGGGGGATCTCAATACCCAGCTTACAGTTGGCATACGAACCGGGGACACCTCAACAACCGAGCGTGCCCGGCAAAAAAAATCCATGCCCGATCTGTTAATCACCACGCCCGAGAGTCTTCAGCTATTATTGGCTACCAAGGAGTACGAAAAACTCTTCAGGCAGTGTTCTGCTATTGTGGTCGATGAATGGCATGAGCTTTTGGGTACAAAAAGAGGGGTACAAATGGAATTGGGGCTTTCCCGCTTAAAAGGAATTTGTCCTGATATCAGAATCTGGGGAATTTCAGCTACAATTGGAAATTTAGAACAGGCCAGAGAAGTTCTGCTTGGACCGGAAAGTGATGCCTTGAAAAATTCTGTCCTTATTAAGGCCAAACTAAATAAAAAAATCAAAGTAAGAAGCATCATTCCCAAGTCTATGGAAACCTTTCCATGGAGGGGTCATTTGGGGCTTCGTCTCCTGGAAGAGGTGATCCCCATTATTGAAAATAGCAGAACCACGCTAATTTTTACAAATACCCGAAGCCAATGTGAAATCTGGTTTCAGAAAATACTGGAGAAGCATCCGGAATATGCCGGGGAAATAGCTATGCATCACGGGAGCATCAACAAGGATACAAGGATCTGGGTTGAGCAAGCTATCCGAAATGAAAGCCTTAAAGCCGTGGTCTGTACCTCAAGCCTTGACCTTGGGGTAGATTTTGCTCCGGTAGAAACCGTAGTTCAAATAGGTGGCCCTAAAGGCGTGGCGCGTTTTTTACAAAGGGCGGGGCGTAGCGGTCATAGCCCCGGGAAGGAAAGCGTAATTTATTTTCTTCCAACGCATGCTATCGAATTAATTGAAGCTTCAGCATTACAGCAAGCGGTAAAACAAAATGCTGTTGAGGATCGAATCCCCTATCTATACAGCTTTGATGTCCTGATACAATATCTTACCACCTTAGCCGTATCTGATGGTTTCTTCCCCGATGAAATTTACCAGGAGATAAGCGCTACATTCTGCTACCAGCATTTACCATTAGAACAGTGGGAATGGCTCCTTAATTTTATCGTGATGGGAAGTCAGAGCCTGCAGAGCTACGACGAATACAAAAAAGTAGAGATCATGGAAGATGGCCGCTTTAAAGTCAATAACAGAGGTGTTGCCATGAGGCATCGTTTCCAGATCGGAACCATTGTGGGCGATGCCAACCTTTCTGTTCGCTATCAAAAAGGCGGATATATTGGCAGTATAGAAGAATATTTTATCTCCAAATTAAAACAGGGAGACGTTTTTACATTTGCCGGCCGAAACCTCGAATTTATAAGGATAAAGGACATGCAGGTTTACGTCCGGAATTCCTCCAAGAAAACCAGCAAAGTCCCAGCCTGGATGGGAGGAAGACTTACCCTCTCGGCTCAAATGTCTAAAATCCTGAGAGAGGAGCTGTACACCGCCGGGATGGACAGGAAAAAGCAATCTGCAGAAATACGTTCCCTGAAAGGAATTTTCCAAAGACAGCGCAGGGAAAGTGTTGTGCCCAAACCTACCGAGTTCCTTATAGAAACTTTTAAAACCAGGGAGGGCTACCATCACATCTTTTATCCCTTTGAAGGGAGGTTTGTCCATGAAGCTATGGGCAGCCTGTTGAGTTACCGTATCAGTCTCCTCACCCCTATCACCTTTTCGTTGGCATTTAATGACTACGGATTTGAATTGCTTTCAGACCAGGAAGTGGATATGCAGGCAGTACTAGACAACAACTTGTTTACCACTGAATTCCTTTTCGAGGATCTTCAAAAGAGTCTGAATTCTACCGAAATGGCCCGAAGAAAATTCAGGGATATAGCAGTCATCAGTGGCCTGGTGTTTACCGGATATCCTGAAAAAGGGGTAAAAATGAAACACCTGCAAAGCAGTTCGCAGTTGTTGTTTGAGGTTTTTAGGGACTATGAACCAGACAACCTGCTGTTCCAACAGGCATTCAGGGAAACCTTTGAACACCAGCTCGAGGAAGGCAGGTTGCGCCTGGCATTGGAGAGAATTGCCGGGCAGGAGATCGTTTGGCGACCCTGTACAAAACCTACTCCTTTTTCCTTTCCTATTATAACGGACCGGTTACGGGAAAAAATGTCGAGTGAAAAACTGGCAGACCGGATAAGGAAGATGACCGCAATACTTAACAAATAAGATCCTTTTATGCCCAAGTGCTTTTTATACCTTTGTTAGGGGTCATTTAAAAAACCCGGTACTAAAACCAACCCATAAGAGGATTAATGATTTAAATGTGGAATTATATGCTCACAGACATCCATCCTAAATTACCAATGCGAGACAAAAGTGTTACTCGCGAGTATTACTCAAACCAACTAGGATTTAAGGAATTTGGAAGTGCCGACTATGATGGCTACCTGATGATGGAAAAAGACAAAATCCAAATACATTTCTTTGAATTTAAAAAACTAAAACCCAAAAGGAATTACGGCCAAATTTATATTAGAACCGCCAATATTGAGGAATTTTATAAATCATTATTGGAAAAACAGACAGCAATTCATCCGAATGGAAAATTAGAAACCAAACCTTGGGGACAAAAGGAATTTTCCATACTTGACCCAGATAACAATCTCTTGACATTCGGACAAAATATTTAGAAAAAAACCAACCGCCAACAATGGATATCACAATAAAAGATAACGATTTTTCCCTTCATTCCACGGGTGCCATGTATTGGAAAGAGCGGCAGATTCTTCTTATCAGTGATGTTCATTTAGGGAAGGTTTCGCATTTTAGAAAATCTGGGGCTGCAGTTCCAAGAGGTGCTATCCAAAAAAATTTCACCTTGCTCAGCAGGGCCCTCGAATTCTTCAATCCGTCCGAAGTTTATTTTCTGGGCGATCTGTTCCATTCCTACCTCAATCAGGAATGGCAATTATTTGAAAACTGGTTAAAACAACATCCACAAAAATTTACGCTTGTTTCGGGGAATCACGATATTATTTCTCCTTTGAAATTTGAAAAAATAAGCGTCACCGTTGTCTCAGAAATTGTAGAAGGCCCGTTTCTCTTCACCCATCATCCGGAGGAAAGAACTGGGCTCTTTAATTTTTCAGGGCATTTACATCCGGCTATAAGGATGAAAGGAAAGGGTAGGCAATCGCTTCGGCTCCCCTGTTTTTACCGGAATGACAATCAAATGATTCTACCTGCCTTTGGAGAATTCACCGGAACCCACGTCCTCTCACCAAGGAAGGACGAACGGATCTATGCTATTGCTCAGGATACCATTATTGATGTAAGTCCAACCATTTAATATGATTAGTTGCCAACGTTCTCTGTTTAGTCTTCCCAAGGATATAGTTTACCTTAATGGGGCCTATATGTCGCCCCAATTAAAGTCAGTTGAAAAAATAGGTATAGCTGCACTTAAGAAAAAGAACACTCCTTACCTTATTGGACCAGGAGATT
>CBDUAW010000095.1:0-7785 GCA_965365215.1 uncultured Eudoraea sp.
TGTGGTAGATGCCACAAAGGTGGCGCATGAAGCCAAGCTTGGGAAAAGAACAAATACGGTTTTGCAGACCTGCTTCTTTGCTATTTCCGGAATACTGCCTAAAAAAAAGGCCATTCAGAGAATTAAGGATGCTATTGTCAAAACCTATTCACACAAAGGTGACAAGATTGTCCAAATGAACTTCAAGGCGGTAGATAAATCTCTGGAGTACCTCCAAAAAGTAGCGTATCCCAAGAACACCACAAATGATAGAAGGCTGAAACCAATCATGACAGGTGAGCCCGATCCGTTTGTTAAGGAAGTACTGGGAAAAATCCTTGCTGGACGTGGAGATGAACTACCAGTTAGCGCCTTCCCGGTAGATGGGACATTCCCAGTGGGTACTACCCAATTTGAAAAAAGGGGTATTGCCGATTTTATTCCGGTCTGGGACGATGAGAATCTATGTACCCAATGCAATAAATGTGTGGCGATATGTCCCCATGCAGCAATTAGGGCAAAGGTGGTCCCGAATGCCGAATTGGCCAATGCGCCGGCGTCAATGAAAGGGGTACCAGCCAAGGGCAGGCCATTCTCAAAAGAAACAGAATCCTATGTTTTACAGGTATCCCCTGAGGATTGTACCGGATGCGACCTCTGTGTGGCCGTATGCCCTGCGGAAAGCAAAGAAATAGAGAATTTTAAAGCAATCAACATGAGGAAAAAACTCGATGTTGAAAAAGAGGAGAACAAAAACTGGGACTACTTCATTGAACTTCCCGATTACGACAGAACCGCTCTCCAAATTACTAACGTAAAAGGATCCCAATTCCTTGAGCCGCTATTCGAGTTTTCAGGGGCTTGCTCGGGCTGTGGGGAGACCCCTTATATTAAGATGCTTACACAGCTCTACGGGGACTCGATCATAATAGCTAATGCTACCGGTTGTTCTTCCATATATGGGGGTAACCTACCTACAACTCCTTATAAAACCAATAAGGAAGGCCGGGGTCCGGCCTGGGCAAATTCCCTTTTTGAGGACAACGCAGAGTTTGGTTTCGGGATGAAATTAGCGCTGACCAAAAAACAGGAAATCGCTGTTGGACTATTGAAAGAAAACGAAGCCTTGGTAGGAGAAGAATTGGTGAAAGCAATCCTCGAGAATCCTGAATCTACTGAAGCTGAAAGGAAAACGAAGTTGAATGACATTGCCCTTTTGAAGGAGCTACTGGCAAAACATCCGGATCATAAAGGCGCTTCAAAGTTGATGCAGTTTTCAGACTATCTTAGAAAGAAGGCCGTGTGGATCCTTGGTGGTGATGGATGGGCTTATGACATTGGTTACGGCGGGGTAGATCATGTTTTGGCTTCTGGAGAAGACATTAATATCATGGTCTTAGACACTGAGGTTTATTCAAATACAGGAGGACAAACATCAAAAGCTACTCCTTTAGGCGCCAGTGCCAAGTTTTCTGTATCGGGCAAAAGAACCGGGAAAAAGAGTTTGGCGCTACAGGCCGTGTCCTATGAAAATGTTTATGTAGCTCAGGTGGCTATGGGCGCCAAGGACATGCAGACCCTGAAAGCAATTGAAGAAGCCGCAGCCTATCCGGGTCCTTCATTGATTGTTGCCTATTCACATTGCGGGGAACATGGTTATGACCTGAAAGATGGAGCACTGCAGCAGGAAAAAGCTGTAGAAACAGGATATTGGCCCTTATTCAGGTTTGACCCTTCCAAACCAAAAGGAAAAAAGTTCCGTTTGGATTCCAAAGAACCCAGCCGGCCACTTGAAGATTTTATGTATAACGAAACCCGATTTACAAGAGTGGTAAAGGAAGATGCAGAATTGGGTGAAGCATTGTTAAAACAGGCTCAGGAAGAGGTAGATACCAAATGGGAACGCCTTGAACTATTCAGAAATATGTAAAAATGCCCCGGATACCCGGGGCAGCTATAATGTATTGTTGTGATTTTAATTAAAATAGTAATATGGAAAATAAAGCATCACAGTTATTTGATATCGCTATTCAAAAGTTAAAAGAAGCGAATGACGAACTTTGTCGTCCGGAAGAAGATGTAGTGTCTATTATGGTTTGTAAAAATGCCCAGGACGCCATGTACAACTACCTTAAGGGGTATCTGATTTTAAAAGGGGCTACTTTTCCGGAAGAAGAATCTATAGCACGATTGTATGAGAAGTGTCGGAGCTTAAATCCCCATTTTGAAAAGGTAAACTTGTCGGGCTTTGAATGCGATGTAGATGTAAAGGATTCACGTTTTTGCAACGGGGTTGCCAATCAAAGCAGGTGTTATGATATTGCAGATAGTCTTGATACGTTTCTCCGGGAGGAAAATATAATTACTTAGTTAATCGGGATTTTACCGGACAAGTGTAAACAGGCTGCTAAATAATTCAGCTACCCCGGACAGGGATACCTCCCCTTCGTCCTAACTTGTTTGGACATATCGCATGGATCGTCTTTATTGGGTTGACAATCACTAAAACCTAATCGAGATGAAAAAATCATTTATTATTTTAATGGCAATGCTATTTGGCCTGGGAGCCATGGCACAAGACCCTTTGTATCTAACCTTTGAATTGATGACGGTTGAAGAAGGACAAGGTGGCGATTATTGGGAAACCGAAACCTTCTGGGAGAAATTACATGAGCAGCGTGTCAAAAGCGGTGAGATTATTGGTTGGGACTTGTGGGCTTTGAGTCCTGGAGGAACCGAGCAAGGCCATCAGTATATGACAGTAACCCTCTACAACGATCCGGTAAAGATGATGAGTGGGGGCGATTTTAATAAGGCTCTAAAGGCAGCTTATCCGGAAATGTCGCAGGTGGATATCAACAACAAAATGAATCAAACTTCTAAAAGCAGGGATCTTGCAGTTCGTGTATTTCTCGAACAAATCGCTGCCGTTGGTGATGATTACGAAATGCCGTTGGGAACACTTGCGGCCATTAATTTTATGAAAGCTAAGCCAGGTCAGGCAAGCGATTACGAAAAAATGGAATCTGAAACCTTTAAAAGTATGCACGAACAAAGAATCGCTACAGGTGGCATGGCTCAATGGGGTTTGCTCAGGAATATGATGGGATATGGCACGGAAGCCTATGCCTCCCATATTACTGTAGACATGTTTACAGGATGGGATCAATATTTTAATGGGTCAGACGGTATTGAAACGACTCCGGCGCAACAAAAGGCATATACTGATATTGCGGATAAGAGAGATCTAAAGTCATTTGTATTTGGTACTCTGGTAAAGAAAGTTCGCTAATAAATGCCCAGAAAATTTTAAAAAATCCTTCCTAGAGAAGGATTTTTTTATGGCAGGGTCCTAAGCAGGAACTCTATAAAATTCTTGTTCATGATCCTTTCAATATCTTCATGCTTGTAGCCTCTGTTTCTTAATAAGCCGGGAATTTTTTGCAGGTCAACAATGGTGTCCAGATCATACGGACATTGTTCTTTTCCAAAACCTCCGTCTAGGTCTGTTCCCAAACCAACATGAAGACTATTGCCGGCGAGCTGACAAATATGATCTATCTGATCAACGGCCTTGTTTAAATCTACTCCCATCTCTTTTGGGGTAGAGAGCCCCCTTTGCCAGTCTGGTACCATCATCCAGGCATCTAAAGGGATCCCAATTACAGCCTTACGCGCTATCAATTCTGTAATTTGTTGGTCAGAAAACTGGCGTTGGTGTGCTACCAATGCCCTGCAATTATTATGACTGGCCCATACTGATCCACTAAAATTATCCAGGGCCTCCCAGAAACTTTCATCACTGAGATGGGTAAGGTCCAGGATTAAGCCTAATTCCTCCATCACCTTTAAAAATTCTTTCCCTTTTTGGCCAATTCCTCCCTTGGCATTGGTGCCCTGTGCATATGTTCCCGGACCATAATGCGCCGGGCCTACGGCCCTTAATCCCTGATCATATGCTTTTTCGAGATAACCAAGGTCCACAATGGAATCTGCCCCTTCCAGACTTAGAATATAGCCAATAGGTTTTTTGTCATCATCACTATTGTGCCAGTAATTAAGATGTTTCTCTAAGGAAGCTGCTTCTCTTATCATGAGCATTTCTCCGATACTTTCCATAGCCCGGTACCAGGCTAATTGTGCCTGGGTCTGCGCCCAAGCCTGATGAGGTGAGCGCCATCCGGGTAAGGGATTTCCCGGTTTTATATAACGGGCTATCTGAGTGGCAACACAAAGACCAATATTCCCTTTTCGCATAGCCGATAATGAGACCGTAGCATTTCCCCTATCCGGTTTATCGTTCATATTACGTTCTGCTTCCCTGATCTCATTTACAGATAATCTGAGATCACGGTTCCATTCCATGGCGTTCATGGCAAGGTCCAGATGGGCATCGAAGATGAACATATTTTTTTCTAAAGATTTAATTGATGATCTCGGGCAGCAACTTCCCAGGAGCCGGTTACTTTCCCTTCAGAAATGGTAATCAACCTGGGATATTTAGCTACGGTGGGGCATATGTGCATAGGGATGGCATAGCATTCCGTTCCAATCCTCATTTTTTCAGAGTTTTTACATCGCAGAACCAGGTGTTCTTCACTCTGACTGATCTGTTCACAAGCATCCAATTCCAGGAATTCAACTCTCGGAAAAGGCATTTCGGGTGCAACTGCCTTATGCCCAAGATCAGTACAAACCAGATCATTTCCAGGATTACTAATTACCCGCGTGAATAACGTGGCCGCAGGAACAAAGGGCATCTCTCTGAACAAATTTCCGTACCGTGCATCCCAAAGCAAGGTTGTTCCAGGGCTGGCTTCAACACCGTTTCTTTTGGCGTGAATTGGAAATGAAGGTGATCCTCCTGCAACAATATTTGGAACCTCCATCCCCTTTTGTTCTAACCGTCTTTTTAAATCATCTACCAACTTAAAGGCTTCATCACAGGCTATTTTTCGCTCAGCGATATCGGATTGCCTGATATGCCCGTCATAAGCATGTAAACCGGCTGTTTCTATAAAAGGCAATGAAGCGATAAGCCGGTAAAGGGTCTCGGCCTTTTCATCCGGGACAATACCTGTGCGATTCATACCGGTATTCAGATCAAGGTAAACACCAAGATTTAGTTTGTACTCCTGAGCTTTTTGAGACAAAGCCTTGATACTTTCCTCATTGTCTGCGATAGTAGTAAATTTTGACTTGGGGAATTTTTCAGCAAGTCGGAAAAGACGTTCTATATTGAAGGCTACCGGTTGAAGGGCCAGGAGTATATCTGGTGCCTTGCAAAGCCCCAATAGTTCTGCCTCGGCAATGGTGGCGCATTTAAACTTGGAGATCCCTTTGTTCATTTGCATTTTAACAATCTCAGCAGTTTTATGGGTTTTTATATGAGGCCTCAAACGTTTTACATCACCAATCATGCTGATCATCTGATCAATATTATAAGATACCCTCTCCGGATAAACTAATAAAGCAGGTGAGACCAGAGTTTCCGATTGTGTAACACTATACCATTTATCGTTTTGCATAAACAAGGAACTAATACAATTCAAACATTGCTTCTATTTCCACCGCCACATGTCCTGGAAGAATCATTCCCACAGCGCTTCTGGCTCCCACTCCCATTTCTGTCCCGAAAACATCGGCCATCAGTTCGCTAAACCCATTTATTACAAGAGGATGTTGATCAAATTCGAGGGTAGAATTTACCATGCCCAGGGTTTTTACCAATCGCTTAATCTTGTCGAGGCTACCAAAGTGAGTTTTGATGGTAGATAACATGGTGAGCCCTACTTGTTCTGCTGCTAATTTGGCTTGGCCCAGGGAAAGATCGTCGCCTACCCTTCCAGTGATATAAGTACCATCAGCTTGCATAGGACCTTGCCCGGAAACGTAAAGGTAGTTGTCCACCACCAAAACCGGCTTATAGAGACCAGCAGGGGGAGGTGCGGGGGGTAAATAAAGCCCCAGAGATTCAATCCGTTCAGATGGTTTTGTGTTCATAGTTCTAACTTTTATATAAAGGTATTAAGAATTAAGACGCCTATAAGGCCCATGACCCCTACAGTTGTTTCCATAATGGTCCAGCTCCGCAGGGTATCCTTTACAGAAAGGTTAAAGTATTCCTTAAAGAGCCAAAATCCACTGTCATTCACATGGGAAAGCATTAAGCTTCCTGAGCCAATGGCCAGGACCATTAGCTCTGCGCTCACTCCAGGGGTATTTACAAGGGGAGCAACTATTCCGGCTGCTGTTAAGCCTGCAACCGTTGCTGAGCCCACGCAAACCCTAATTACCGTTGCGATTAACCAGGCCAGAAATAAGGGTGATAGAGTGGAGCCTTTCAGCATATCAGCAATATACTCACTTACTCCACTGTCTACTAAAACTTGTTTTAGAGCCCCGGCCCCGGCTATAATCAGCAGGACCATGGTAATTCCCGAAATAGAGCTTCCTACAGAATCCATAACTTCTGCCATTTTCTTGCCCCGTGCCAATCCAAGGGTATAAATAGCCACCAAAACGGAGATCAGCATCGCAATCACAGGATTCCCAATGAATCCGACAACCTTTGTGATTAAAAGTTCATCAGGGAGGAGAAGGTCGGCTAGAGTGGCCAGTGCAATGAGAATTATGGGCAACAGGGCCGGAAAAATACTGATTCCTGTTCCAGGCATTTCCTCGTCTGTCAGCACCCTGGGATTTACAAATTCCTTTAATGGAGTGGCATGAATATTTTTAATAGTCCTGGAGAATAATGGACCGGCAACAATTATGGCCGGAATGGCTACAATTATCCCATAGACAAGGGTCTTCCCAAGATCTGCGCTGAACATTCCGGTAATGGCAGTAGGGGCCGGGTGCGGAGGTAAGTAACCATGGGTAACGGAAAGCGAGGCTAACATTGGTAAACCCACATAAAGTAGCGGCAGGCCAGTAGAGGCGGCTACAGTAAATACGAGGGGCACGAGGATCACAAACCCCACACAATGAAACCGGTTAGTACTACGGCCCATTGGATATTTTTCTTTCCAAATTTTGCAACGAGATTCGAGGTAATACGCTGAGCAGCGCCACTATCAGCAACCAATTTGCCGAGCATAGCCCCAAAACCCAGGATCATAACCAGAAATCCCAGGGTGTTTCCTATGCCCCGCTGTATGGAATCTACCACCTCTAAAAGTGCCATCCCTTCTGCGATCCCAACACCTAGGGAAACAATAGTAAATGCGATAAAGGCATTTAATTTAAACCTGGCAATCAAGACAAAAAGAAGGAGGATTCCAATGATAACAATAATAAGAGGCATTCCGGAAGTTTGGTTAGGGTTAGGAAATTTTGTTTTAAATATACCATTTTGAACAGAAAGGTTATCTATACATTTTTTATCTTGTAGGGAGAAAGCTGACCCAAAATGAAAAAAAGAGAATTTTTAAAACGGTTAGGACAGGTTGCGGCCGTCTCTCCGTTCATGCTTACACCTTTTGAAATTAGTGCTTCAGAAAGCCAGGAACCTTATCATGGTTTTACAACCGAAGCGGATTTTTGGGAACGTATTCGCAAGGACTATGCATTAAAGCCGGAATATATAAACCTGGAAAATGGCTATTACAATATTGCCCCTATTCCCACAATCAACAAATTCCTCGATCATGTGAAACATGTAAATTATCACGGCTCGCATTATATGCGAACCGTGCAATGGGAGAATAAGAAGAAAATTGCGGCAAGGCTTGCTGCATTGGTAGGTTGTGAGCCCGAAACCCTTATCATCACTAGAAATACTACCGAATCTCTTGATATGAT
>CBDUAW010000096.1:0-7762 GCA_965365215.1 uncultured Eudoraea sp.
CAACTCCTGCAGTTTCGGTAATATCTTCAAACTGAAGATCCCCTTTATTAAGGTATAGTTTGTTCTCAACCTGATTTCCACTGAGGTATATATCCGGGAGGTCATCTCCGTTAATATCGCCAATGGCCACACCTCCTCCGTTATAGAAATACAGATAGTCCAGAATGTTCAGATCATCTTTTTCTGTAAGGGTATTGCTAAAACTGATCCCAGTTTGTTGAGCAGGGGGATTCTTAAAGAGCGTCCCTTGCTGTTGGCACCCTAGGAGCAAACCCAATAGAGCAAGTAATTTGAATCTCCTAATCATCTAATGCAAATATCTTGGGTTTGTTGTCGTTAATGGCCGCGATCATATACCTTTTGCCATCTTTGTCTGTGAAAGCCTTCAGATGTTTAATTTCATCTTTTACAAAGAAACCGCTTGTATCGTAGTCCTGCCATTCAAAGCCAAACTTGCCATCATTCAACAATACATGGCCGTAGCTGGCATCTAATCGGGAGAATTGAGGTTTGTATTCAAAGTTATTGCCCCCCATAATAAGATCCAGATATCCGTCGTTGTTGACATCGCTGCAGCTTATTCCACAGACGCAGGATAACTGAACCCGGCTGGGTAGTGGAATAATGGTAAAATTACCTCCTCCTTCATTGACCGCTACCACGGATTCTGAAATTTTGACCTGCTTCATGATCGACAATTCAAAAATTTCTGCAGGAAACAACTCATCTATAGATCTTCTGGCGTACTCCGAAGCCTTAAGATTTTGTTTTTTAAGCTTTACCATCTGATTGGTAAGTTCTTTCTTTTGATGAATTGGATAGTCCTTCCCATTGGCATGCTGGGTAACGATTTGTTCAATGGTTCCATTGTTATCAAAATCATTGATCCAAATCTTCATAGGGTTCTCCATATCTGGTTTGTAATGGAGGTTGCTCCCCTGATTTCCAAGGATCAAATCCAAATCACCATCATTATCAAGATCCGCAGTTTCCACATCATTCCACCAGCCGTCCAGGCTATCTAGTGAAGAAGGAATTTTAGAGAGCCTTCTCCCGGAGTTTTTATATATTCTGGGGGCACCCCATTCAGAGACGGTCAACAGGTCCTTTTTGTTATCTCCGTCAAGATCGGCCCAGACAGCATCGGTCACCATGCCTTCATTCTTTAAATCGTAGGCGAGTCGTTCCGTGGCATCAACAAAAGAGCCGTTTCCATCGTTTTCCAGAAAGAGGTGATCTGGGTTTACCCCGTAGGTACCTACAACACTCCTGGAACCGATAAAGACATCCATATCCCCGTCCCCATCAAAATCATTTGGTGCAATTGCTGATATATTTTTAAAGGTGGTTGGGACTTGCTGTTCTGATTTGCTGAATTGTCCCTTACCATCATTAAAGTAGAGGCGCGCCCTATAGGTGCGCTCATCTCCCACCTGATTTCCACCGCTACCTACCATTAGATCGGTATCCCCGTCGCCGTCTGCGTCAAAAAAAGTAGCGGCAGTATCCTCGTACGCTTTATCATTTTCCAGGGCTCTTTGCCTGGTGAGGGCAACCTTTCCATTGCCACTGTGCTTGTAGACCGTACCTGGTTGTCCTTTGGCACCGCCAATAAATATATCTTCATTGCCATCACCGTCTATATCGGCTATTGCCAAGGAAGGTCCCTCCTGCGAAAGCAGGTTGTAAATGAGACCCTCATAATCGAAATCATTGTAGTTATTTTCTTCATGAGCAATAAAGGTCTCATTTTGAATTTCCTTAACTAGTGGTCTAATTTTTTTTGCGGGAGGTGGTGTATATACCGGCAAGGAATCCGAGTGTTTTAATTGTAGTAGCTGATTTGTTGCAATTGAGGATAATTTCTGTGTACGGTCATCCGGCCAAATTATCCTGATAGAATCAATTGTTTCTGTAGTTCCTGTTCCAATGGTCATGGTATAGTCCATGGAGGACTGGAATCCTCTGAAGGGCATTAATTCCTGTAATACGATATGGTCATCGTAGTAAAGCATAGCGGTAGTCCCAATAGCAAACGGGTTTTTTGGGCTGCCTTCAAACTTTAATTTTATATAATTGTGATTGCGTTGAGAATCCGTATGATTTTCATACACAAAGGCCTCCATATTTACATTGTTGACTACAAGGTCCAGGTCTCCGTCATTATCCAGATCTCCATAGGCGGCACCGTTAGAAAGTGTTGGAATTTCAAAACCCCAGTCCTTATTGGCATTGTCAAAGGTGATATCCCCTTTGTTCCTAAAGGCATAATTTGGCTGGGGCTTAATGGGCATTTTGGCGATTATGGAGTCAATAGATTCTTTTCTCCCCGTAAGCGCCATCTTTTGAATTATCTCGTTGGCAAAGAAATCTACAAAGTCCAAATCCGTGAGGTCGTGATTTATACCATTGGTTACAAAGATGTCTCGTAAGCCGTCATTATCCATGTCAAATAGCAGCCCGGCCCAGCTCCAATCTGTGGCATCTACTCCACTGAAATAGGCAACTTCCGAAAAGGATCCGTTACCATTATTAAGCTGAAGTGTATTTTGTATGTACTGTTGATAAAAGTCCTTGCTTTGCTTTAAGCGGAATACATCATATCCCTCAAATTCCATAACCGCCTTTACACGTTCATCTGGTTCCGGCAGCATATCTGTAATAAAAATATCAGCGTGGCCATCATTGTTTATATCAGCCATATCTATTCCCATGGCGGAGAGTGAAAGGTGCGAGGTCCAGTTCTTAATATCTTCTTTGAAGGTGCCGTCACCATTGTTGATATAGAGATAATCCCTTTCATAGAAATCATTTGATACATATATGTCCGGATACAAATCTTTATTGATATCCGTAACCATGACCCCCAGGCCAAAACCAATAAGACTACCATAAATTCCCGCAGCCTCACTTACATCTACAAACTTTCCATTGTCATTCCTCAGGAGCATATCTCCTACGCCTTTAAAAATATCCGGGACCCCTTCCCAGTCCTGGGCTCTTACCTCTCTTTGTTCGGCATATCCCAGGGAACTTACCGGGATATTGCTATTGTTAAGAATATAGGCATCGAGATCACCATCTTTATCATAATCAAAGAAGGAGGCATGGGTGGAGAAGCCGGTTTTTGACAGATTGTATTCTGCTGCTTTTTCAGTAAAGGTGAGGTCTCCATTATTAATATACAGGTCATTGTCATGGTTATTGCCTTTCATGTTCCCTGCATTACTAACATAAATATCCAATAATCCATCCTGGTTAATATCTACCATCACCACCCCCGTAGACCAGGGTTTATTCCCCATTACTCCTGCAGCTTCAGAAATGTCTTCAAATTTAAAATCCCCTTTATTCAAATAGAGGCGATTTGGTTCCATATTGCCAGTGAGGTAGATGTCTACCAGGCCATCATTGTTGATGTCCCCAATTGCTACCCCTCCTCCGTTATAAAAATTACGATACTTAAAAATGTTGAAATCTTTCTGATTTTCAACCGTATTTACAAAATTGATCCCGGTTTCTCTGGAGGGTCTTAAGGAGAACAGTGCTTCCTTGTTGTTTGAGGTATCTGCATCTTCTTTTTTCTCATTGGCACAAGAGAAAAGCAGCATACAAAATAGTGTGCTAAATAGTACCTTAACGGTTCCTGACATCATGTTCATTATGGGTTTTCATTTAATATAACAGGGCGACCGCTATTAACGCCCACGATCCAAAAATCTTTATTCTTTATCCTGATTTTTTCCAGATCCCTTACAGGTCCGGATATCTTGCCAAGGGTGTTTTCTACCCTTATATAGCCGCCATTCTTATCATTTTGCAAAATTACGCCATGAGAGCCATCCATCCTACCCAATTGGGTACTAATCTCGTAAATGTTCCCGGCCAGCAGTAAGTCGGGATAGGTATCCTTATTTATATCAAGGATTTCAATATCCTTTACAACAGAGGCCTGTGCGAGTTCGGGAAAGGAAAATGCCGTAAAGTTACCTTCGCCGTCGTTTAGGAAATACTTTGAACTAAGTGTATACACATATTTTTTTGATGCATCCTTCAATTGATCCCTGCCAAAAACCTGCTTTAAAGGGGCTTTGGCATAATCGTTATAGGATAGAAATTCTTTGTTGAGATAGGGTAACTGTTTAACCAATTCATCCTTAGAGGCCAGGGCCGTTTCTCTGCCACTACTATAGTAGGTCACCAGGGTTTCCACACTACCATTACCGTCAAAATCTTGTCTGTAAAGGGTAACAGGTTCCTCATTACTGGCCCTTAGCAGGCTGTTTTCACCAAAATTTCCGGTAACCAGGTCTAAATCACCATCTTTGTCAATGTCCACTACCTCAATGCTGTTCCACCATCCGTTGCTCCAATTAAGGCCATTGTCTGATTGCAGCTTCAAGGAGTTTCCATCATTCAAAAATATACTCAAGGGCATCCAATGGCCAGCTACAATAAGGTCCTTAAATCCATTCTGATCAATATCTGCCCATTGAAAATCCTTTACATTGCCTATCTCCGCGAACTGTGGTGCAAATTTTGTAGTGATATCCTTGAAATCTCCTTGTCCGTTATTTTCGAAAATATATTGAATTGGGGTCATACCAAATTCCCATGGAACAAGGTCAGCGGAAATGGTGATATCAAGATCCCCATCCCCATCAATGTCAACAGCGTCTGCTTTTGAGGCATTCAGGGCAAGATCTCTGAATTGTGTTGTATCGCGTTGCAAAATTCCATTGATATTGATATATAACCTAGGTTGTAAGGGATTGCCTGCCTTGTATTCGTTTCCCCCGCTAACCACAAGAAGGTCCTGCCATTGGTCTCCGTTGGCATCAAAAAACACCTGAGATACATCCTCACTTTGCGCATCTTTCCGGAATAGGGCTTCCTGAACCTGGGTAAACTCGCCGGAAGGTTTTTGAATAAATAAAGCCGAGGCTTGTTTTTTTGCGCCGCTGATAATGAAATCGTCCAGGTTATCATTATTGATATCCCCCACCGCAATATCCGGACCTTCATTGGTGCTAGCATATGGAGCCAAAGGATTGCGGTTAAACTCTATGGAGGTTACATCCTGATGAATAAACCCAATATTCGGTGATATGACGTCTGTATACTCTTCCTCCTCAATATTTATGGAATCTATTGGTGGGGGTTCCGCATCCCGAAAGTTTAAATTTATTTCCTGGTTTGCCAAAACCTCCTTAAGAGTCTGTTGGTAGCCTTGTGGCCAGGTAACACAAAGGGAATCTATTTTGGAAATTTCTCCCAGCCCAAAATGCAGTACAGGGGGTACAGCAGACAGATAACCCCTTGAACTATAATTTTCCGCTTTGAGTATTTTGCCCTTAGAATAGAGACTTACCATGGCGCCAATACCAAGAGGATTCTCCTCGGGACCACTGAAGTTTACTTTCAAATAATTATGCAGGGTATCCGACTGGTTTTTAAATATATAGGCCTCTTCATTTACGTTGTTGACCACAATATCCAAATCCCCGTCATTATCAAGATCTGCATAGACGCTACCGTTGCTAAATGATGGTTCAGGATTGGACCATTGTTCAGTTGCATCTTCAAACTTCATGTTTCCTAAATTTCTATAGAAGTAGTTGGGGACTTTGTTCTCGGGTATTTTTTTAACCAGATTTAAATCGGCCTCGGTCATTCCTTTATCAATGTTCCGTTGTATTTCCTCATTGGAAATGAAATTCACAAAATCCATGTCATTGGTTGCGCCTTTTATCCCATTGGAAATAAACAAATCCTTCAGGCCGTCATTGTCATAATCTGCCAAGAGGGCGCTCCAGGACCATTCTGTAGCTGCTATACCAGATAAATGCCCGATTTCACTAAAGGTTGCGTCGCCCAGATTAAGATGCAGGGTATTTTGCATATACTGGGGAGAATAGCCATTCTTTAAATAGAATTGATAGGTGGGGTAAGCGTACTCCAAGCCGGAGGCCTTGTATGTTTCAAGATTTGCGGGAAGCATATCCAGAGAAACAATATCGATCAATCCGTCGTTGTTAAAATCTGCCAGGTCATTTCCCATCGAAAAGTGACTGGTGTGTCCTAATTTTTCAGGTTGAGTGGAGATCACCTCTTTGAAGGTTCCGTCTTTCTGATTGAGATACAAATAGTCATTTTCAAAAAAATCATTCCCTACATAGATATCGGGAAACCCATCTCCGTTCAAATCACCAATGCCCAGACCTAAACCATAACCAATTTTCCCCTGATAAATTCTAGCTTCTAAGGATACGTCAACGAATTTTCCACCTTCATTTTTATAGAGGCGGTCCCCGGATTTTGCATCAAAGGATGACCTTTGGCTTCCTCTGCCATAAGCACGGTTAGGATGCACCGAATGATTCATTAAATAAAGATCCAGGTCTCCATCCTGGTCATAATCGAAAAAGGCAGCTTGTGTGGAGAGGCCGGAGAAATTAAGGCCATATTCTTCTGCCTGTTCCTTAAAAACCGGATCTCCATTGCTGTTATTTCCCTGATTTACATACAACAGGTTTCTACCGTTAAGTGCCCTATATCCTCCGGCTTTGCATACATAGAGGTCCAGTAAGCCGTCTGTATTGATGTCTACATAGGTTACGCCGGTTGTCCAATTCCCACTATCAACGAGATTAGCAGCTTCAGTGATATCCCTGAAGCTAAAGTCTCCTTTGTTTAGATATAGCCGGTTGGGTCCCTGGTTGGCAGTAAAAAAGAGATCAATAAGGCCGTCATTGTTAAAATCGGCCGCTGCAACCCCGGCTCCATTGTAGTAATACAAATAGGTGAGAATATTAAGTTCGGGGGTGCTTTCCAATTGATTGATGAAAGTAATACCAGATTCCGAAGAAGGAATTTTTTGAAAAAGTTTTTCCTCTTTTTTAGTACAGGCCAAATTGGATAAGCTAAGTGCTAAAAAAAGTCCCCAAATCCTTTTCATATTCATATTCCAATAGGACGGCAAGATACGCAAACTCCCAAAAACAGTAAAAGATCAGTCAACGAATGTTTTGTGAAAGACCAACGAATTTAGGCATCTATAAAGGGTCGGGATAAACCGACCCTTAAGTAAAAATTATGTCCTTAGCTTAGTTCCAGAAGAGCGCATAAATGGCAGAAATGATTATCATAGCTGCGAACGCGCCTATGTTGAACTTAGGACTTGTGGCAAATGTCCGCTTTGAAATAGGAATACCCTTAGGATCATCTGCCCCTTTATTTTGCGCTAAACTTACGAGGACTATCACCAACATAGAAAGCAAACATGTGTAGCCCATTTGATCTAAAAATGGCACGTTTGCAAAAAATGCACTATCAGCCCATCCATTTGGCGCTATTTTGAAATATAGTGCAATAGGAATAGATGCCAGTGCTCCTGCTATTGCCCCTTTGTTTGTAGTCTTTTTCCAGAATAGCCCCAGGACGAACACGGCAAGAATACCCGGACTCACTAATCCTGTATATTCCTGAATAAACTGGAAAGCCTGTTCAATTCCTCCAAGCAATGGAGCCATAATACACGCAATGGCCAAGGCTACAGCTGCGGAAATTCTACCCACATTTACGGTGGTTTTATCAGAAGCATTTTTATTGATGTACTGCTTATAGATATCCATGGTGAAAATAGTAGAGGTTGAATTCAACATTGAGGCCAAGGATGAGACTATCGCAGCCGCCAGGGCAGCAAAGGCCACACCTTTTAACCCTGTCGGAAGAAATTGTAATAACCAGGGATATGCTTTGT
>CBDUAW010000097.1:0-7755 GCA_965365215.1 uncultured Eudoraea sp.
TGTTCATTTTGGATTGGAACTCTACATTTAGGATCCCATCACCAAGGTCTTCAACTACCACGCCACTATTCTTAAATACCTCCTTACTATTTCGAATGTTGTCCAGGATAATAAAGGCATTCTGTCCTGGCTTTTTGGTTTGAGCCTTTTTAGGAATATCGTAATAATGTGTAGCTCCGTCTTTAACGCTATAGAAGGAAGCAGACCCGCTTTCCTTCATTTCTTCCACCCATTTAGCTACGTTCTGGCCAGCCTCTTCAATGAGTTCCAGACCAGTATGAAGGCCTATAGCGTCCCAGATCTGAAAAGGTCCGTGTTCCCATCCAAATCCCGCTTTCATGGCGTCATCAATCTTATATATTTCATCAGTTATTTCAGGGATACGGTGCGATACATAAGCAAAGAGATCACCGAAACTTTTACGATAAAAGGTTGCTGCCTTGTCTTTACCACTTACCAGCACCGGAAATCGGTCTATAACCTTATCTATTGACTTGGTGAGTTCGAGGGTAGCGAAATTGGCTCTCTTTTTGGAGCGGTAATCCATGTTATCGAGATCTAGCGTCAGGATCTCACTTTTACCTTTTTCATCCTTTACTTTTTTGTAAAAACCCTGGCCCGTTTTACTCCCCAACCATTTGTTTTCTGACATAGTCCTTATAAAGTCCGGAAGTTCAAACAGTTCATGACGCTCATCCTCAGGACAGTTTTCGGAGATACCATTAGCAACGTGAACCAGGGTATCTAGCCCCACCACATCAACCGTTCTGAAGGTAGCCGATTTTGGCCGGCCAATAACGGGACCTGTGAGCTTGTCCACTTCTTCAACCGTTAATCCCTGTTCTTTAACAGCATGGAAAAGGCTTTGAATACTAAATATTCCTATTCGGTTCCCTATAAAAGCAGGGGTGTCTTTGGCCACTACAGAGGTTTTTCCGAGGAATTGCTCCCCATAGCCATTGAGAAAGTTGAGCACTTCCGGTTTTGTCTTGGGCCCTGGGATTATTTCAAATAACTTCAGGTAGCGGGCCGGATTGAAAAAATGTGTCCCGCAAAAATGCTGCTGAAAATCCTCACTACGGCCTTCACTCATAAATTTGATCGGGATCCCGGAGGTATTGGAGGTGATCAGCGTACCTGGTTTTCTGTGTTTTTCTATGTTTTCGAAGACCTGTTTCTTTATATCGAGCCTTTCCACAACCACTTCAATGATCCAATCAACATGGGCTACCTTCTCCAGGTCGTCCTCCAGATTACCGGTAGAAATCCTGCTGGCGAATTTCTTGTGATAAATTGGGGAGGGTTTGGACTTCAAGGCTTTGGCCAGCGATTCATTTACCAGGCGGTTCCTTACTGCCTTATCTTCAAGGCTTAGCCCTTTACTTTTTTCCTTGTCTGTCAATTCCCGGGGAACGATGTCTAAGAGTAGTACTTCTACGCCTATATTCGCAAAATGACAGGCAATTCCGCTACCCATAATCCCCGAGCCTATTACGGCCACTTTTTTAATGTGCTTTTTCATGTTCTATTTCTACTCTCAATTGGTATTTGTATCCTGTAGGTATATTTTTTTCTCTGCGATCAGATGGTTGATCTTTTCAATAACCTCAAAAAAATTATCGATTTTATCCTGGCTCACTTCAGCCTTCACGGCATTGTTGAATTGCAGTACCACTTCCTTGGAATCTTCCCGCTTTTCAAGGCCAAAGTCTGTTAGATAGATCAATACTCCTCTGCCATCCTTTGGATTTGGCCTCCTGGTGATAAGACCCTTCTCTTCCATGCTTTTAAGGATACGGGAAAGGCTGGTAGCTTCCATTCCCATTTTTGGCCCAAGGGCAGTGGAGGGGGTCCCGGTTTTAGGATCAATGCTAAGTAATGTAAAACCCATTGCCATTGTTGCTCCAAACTTTTTGGCCTCTTCATTATACATTCGCGCAACGGCCTGCCAGGTGGCTCTTAAGGCATAATCTATGGTAATGTCCTTCATTAGGAAACGGTTAGGTTTCCAAAGATATAAAAATATATTATGCATGCATAATATATTTCATTAAAAATACTTAGGATTTACTTTGGTAATTTGAAAAAGGGACCAGGCCTAGTGGCCATAAATCTCATTATAAAGATCCTGGTATTTTTCCCTGATAATTTTGCGTCTCAATTTCATTGTAGGGGTGAGGTGCCCTCCATCAACGGTCCACATTTCCGGGGTAAGTCGAAATTGTTTTACTTTTTCCCATTTTGCAAAACTTTCATTTGCTTCATCCACTTCTTTCTGGAAGCGGGTCAATATTCGTTCATTTCGGACCAATTCGGTTTTAGCCCCAAGGTCCAGATTATGCCTTTCCGCCCATTCCTCCAGAAATTCAAAATTGGGTTGGATCAAGGCAGCAGGCATTTTCTCCCCTTCCCCTATGACCATTATCTGTTCAATAAACCTTGATTGTTTAAATCGATTTTCCAACAATTGTGGAGCCACGTATTTACCTCCGGACGTTTTGAACATTTCCTTTTTCCGGTCCGTAATCTTTAAGAAGCCATCTGCATCTATTTCCCCTATATCTCCTGTGTGGAAATAGCCATCTTTTATAACCTCACTGGTTTTTTCAGGATCTTTGTAATATCCCATCATCACGTTGGGGCCTTTACAGAGGATCTCTCCGTCATCGGCAATTTTTATTTCCACATCCTCTATAATACGGCCAACCGATCCTATTTTCCATCCGGAGTTCCGTTCATCATTGACCGAAATCACCGGGGAAGTTTCAGTTAGGCCATAGCCTTCCATTACGGGGATCCCTGCAGCTCCAAATATTCTACCCAAACGCGGCTGTAAGGCAGCACTGCCAGAGACCATTGTATTGAGATTCCCGCCCAAACCTTCCTGCCACTTACTAAATATTAGTTTCCTGGCCAGGCCTAGGCGTTTTTCGTACCACCAGCCATTGGCACCATAAGGCTCAAACCTAAGCCCAAGTTTTACAGCCCAGAAAAACAACCATTTTTTAATTCCTGAGAGGTCAGCTCCCTTGGCAATGATTTTGTCGTATACTTTTTCAAGTAAGCGCGGCACTACCGTCATAACATTGGGTTTCACTTCCTTCAGATTGTCACTGATTTTGTCCAGACCTTCCGCAAAATAAACGGTAATACCGCAATACATATAGAGATACAGGATCATCCGTTCAAAAATGTGACAGATGGGAAGAAAACTCAAGGAACTGGCGCCGTATTCAAAGGGCACTCTTTTTTTGCTGGCCAGGACGTTGGAAACGATATTCCAGTGCGAGAGCATCACTCCCTTTGGCTTGCCCGTGGTGCCGGAAGTGTATATTAAGGTTGCGAGATCTTCGGGTTTAACGGCTGCCTTGTGTTGCTCAACATCTTCCTGGTTAGATTTATCTTCTCCCAGTTGTAGTAATTCTGACCAATGCTGACAGCCATCAATTTTATCAAAGGAATAAACCGCTTTGAGGGAAGGAACTTCTTTTTTTATTTTCATCACCTTCTCAAGGACTTCCTGACAGGAAACAAAAACGTATTGTGATTCGGAATGGTTAAGAATATATGCGTAGTCTTCTTCGGAGATTGTAGGATAAATAGGAACATTCTGGGCTCCCAGCTGCAGGATCCCAATATCCATGATATTCCACTCCGTCCTGTTGGTCATGGAAATCAGGGCAATCTTATCATTGGCCTTGACCCCCATACGGAGTAAGGCTCTGCTTACAGTATTTGCTTTTTCCACAAATTCTGATGAGGAGGTTGCAATCCATTCCCCGTTATTTTTAGTTACCAATGATTTTTCGAGCTGATATTGCTCCAATTGGTAATAGGGGAAGTCAAATAATCGGGTTAATTCTTGCATACTTAGTTTCTGAATGGTAGTCGCAAAATAGGAAAAGCAAGCGGGAAATTAAAATAAAGCCCGGCTATAAGGAGTACGGACGGCAAGAATGCTTTGTTTTTTAAATAATATCACCTTAGAAATGCAACTTAAGTCCTTCATGCGTAGTATTGAAACCTAGTTGTTCATAAAATCGAAGCGCATCTGGTCTCTTCTTGTCTGTGGTAAGTTGAACTACATGCGCCCCTTTTATCCGTGCATGCTCAATGGCCCAAAGGAATAATTTTTGCCCAATGCCTTGGCCTCTGAATTCCTTGTGGACACGCACCGCTTCTATTTGGGCCCGAATCCCTCCCCTATAAGTGAGATATTGCAGAAAACTCAATTGTAAGGTGCCGATAATTTGTTGTTCATCATTTTCCATTACCACTAGTTCCTGGTTTGGATCCGATTCAATTTTTGAGAAGGCCACAAAATAAGACTCGGGCAAGGGGTCTCTGAAATCTTCCCGGGTTTTACCCAGGTCATCATCGGCAAGCATTGCAACAACAAAAGGTATATCCTGAAAGGTAGCGGGCCTGATGTTCATTTTTTATTTGAATTTCTCAATCCATTTCCTCGCATTTACAAAGGCTTCAATCCATGGGGAGATATCGTCTTTCCGATCTCCTGGATAATGGGCCCAGTTCCAGGGAAAAATAGACCGCTCTATGTGCGGCATGGTGACCAGGTGCCGCCCTGTATCATCGCACATCATTGCGGTATTGTAGTCGCTGCCATTCGGATTTGCCGGATACGCCTCATAACCATATTTAGCTACTATTTTGTACCGTTCTTCGTCATATGGCAGGCTAAACTTCCCTTCACCATGGGATATCCAAACCCCCAGGGTAGCCCCGGCAAGAGAAGATAACATCACAGAATTGTTTTCCTTAATCGTTACCGAAGTAAAACTGCTTTCGTGTTTATGGGAGTCATTGAAGGTCATTTTTCCGTGCTCCTGATGATCGGGGTTAATCAGATCTAATTCCATAAACAACTGGCAACCATTACAGATACCAATACTCAGGGTATCTTCCCTTTGAAAAAATCGTTTTAAGGCCAATTTGGCTTTTTGATTGTATTTAAAGGCCCCGGCCCAGCCTTTGGCGCTCCCCAGTACATCTGAATTAGAGAATCCACCTACCGCACCTATCAGTTGTACATCTTCCAGGGTTTCCCGTCCACTTATCAAATCGGTCATATGGACATCCTTAACTTCAAATCCTGCCAGGTACATGGCATGTGCCATTTCCCTTTCGGAATTACTGCCCTTTTCCCGTAAAATAGCTGCCTTTGGCTTTTTTGTGGTTGAACCCGTACTTGCTAATTCTCCCGTAAACCCATTTGGGAAGGAATAGGTTAGGGGTTGCAGTGCATAATTCTGATAACGCTCTTTGGCTAATTGGTTTGCGGTTTGCTGATTATCCAGAAGATAGGAAGTCTTGTACCATATTTGACGCATTTCCGGAATACTCAAATCTAATTCCCATTTAAAATTCCTGAGCTTTAAGATGGGGGTATTTACTACCTTTCCTATTTTGGAATACCCTATGCCGGCTTTTTTCAGATGCTCTTCAACGTTATTATTTACTGCCTGAAAAACGATCCCCGCATTTTCAGAAAAAAGTAGTTTTACCGAATCCTCTTCTCCAATTGTGGTAAGATTAATTTCGGCTCCCAAATCAACATCTGCAAAACACATTTCCAGCAAAGTAGTGACAAGGCCGCCTGAAGCCACATCATGTCCTGCAAGGATTAAATCCATGGAAATTAGGGTTTGCAAAAGGTTGAAGGTTTTCTTTAAGGTTCCGCCATCCCTTACCGTTGGAGCTTCACTTCCCACTTTGTTTAGCACCTGCATAAAGGAAGAACCTCCAAGTTTATGGTCATCACCGGAAATATTGATATAATAGAGTGCCCCACCGTCTTTTTGGAGTACCGGTTCTATCACCTGTTTAAGATTACTGCAATGCCCTGCGGCCGAGATAATAACTGTACCCGGGGCTATGACCTCTTCGTTGGGGTATTTCTGTTTCATGGAAAGGGAATCTTTTCCTGTTGGCACATTTATTCCCAGGGTCAGGGCAAAATCAGAAACAGCTTCCACCGCCTTGTACAACCTTGCATCCTCCCCTTCATTTTTACAGGGCCACATCCAGTTTGCAGATAGGGAAACCGATTTCAACCCTTCTTCAAGCGGTGCCCAGATAATGTTGGTCAAGGCTTCCGCGATACTATTCCGACTCCCGGCCACTGGGTCTATTAAGCCCGAGATAGGGGAGTGGCCAATTGAAGTGGCGATCCCTTCCTTGCCTTTAAAATCCAGGGCCATTACCCCGCAGTTGTTTAGTGGTAATTGTAGTGGTCCGGCACATTGCTGTTTTGCAACTTTGCCACCAACACAGCGGTCTACTTTATTGGTAAGCCAGTCCTTGCATGCCACAGCTTCCAACTGCAGCACCTGTATAAGATATTCCCTAAAGCCTTGCTGATTGTATTCCGGATCTTTGTATTTCCTATGAATGGTCTTGTCATTCATAACTGTTTTCGGAGAACTTCCGAACATATCCGCAAGTTCCAGGTCCATGGGAATTTCACCCCTTTCAATAGATTCAAACTTAAAGCGATGATCACCTGTAACATGGCCAACATCGTACATAGGAGCCCGCTCTCTTGCAGCAATCCTTTCCAAAAGTGCCATATCTTTTTCCCCAATTACCAGACCCATCCGTTCCTGGGATTCATTTCCTATGATCTCTTTGGAAGATAAGGTAGGGTCACCGATGGGCAACTTATCCATATCTATGTGCCCACCTGTTTCTTCCACTAGTTCCGAGAGACAATTGAGATGCCCCCCTGCTCCATGATCGTGAATGGAAACAACCGGATTTTCGTCCAATTCCACCAAGCCGCGAATTGCGTTTGCGGCCCTTTTTTGCATCTCCGGGTTGGAACGCTGCACGGCATTAAGTTCAATAGCGGTGCTAAATGCGCCTGTATCAGCACTGGAAACTGCTGCTCCCCCCATTCCGATGCGATAATTATCTCCGCCTAGTACAACTATATTGTCTCCTTTTTTAGGCGTGTCTTTCAGGGCTTGATCCGATTTTCCATAGCCAATTCCCCCTGCAAGCATAATTACTTTATCGTAGCCCAATTTTCGTTTGTGCTCCTCATGCTCAAATGTTAGTACGGAACCGGAGATAAGGGGTTGCCCAAATTTGTTTCCAAAATCTGATGCCCCATTAGACGCTTTTATCAGTATGTCCATGGGGGTTTGATATAACCAGTTACGTTCTGTCATACCCTTTTCCCAGGAACGGTTCTTTTCCAGTCTGCTGTAGGATGTAATGTACACCGCAGATCCCGCAAGGGGTAAAGCTCCTTTTCCTCCGGCAAGGCGATCCCTGATCTCACCGCCGGAGCCAGTTGCGGCGCCGTTGAATGGCTCTACTGTAGTGGGGAAATTATGCGTTTCTGCCTTAAGTGAAATTACCGAGGAAAAAGGTTTTTCTTCGTAGTAATCCGGCACATCCGGCGATTTTGGGGCAAATTGGACCACCTCAGGCCCCTTAATGAAGGCGACATTATCTTTGTAGGCCGAGATAATGGTGTTGGGATTTTCCCGTGATGTCTTTTTGATCATTTTGAATAAGGAGGAAGGCTGTGCTTCCCCGTCGATGACAAAAGTCCCATTAAAGATCTTGTGACGACAATGCTCTGAATTTACCTGGGAGAAACCGAATACTTCAGAATCCGTTAGTTTCCGTCCCAGTCGTTCAGCCAGTTTTTCCAGATAGGTTATTTCCTCTTCACTCAGGGCCAGGCCTTCCTGTTGATTATAGGCGGCTATGTCTTCCACCTCC
>CBDUAW010000098.1:0-7713 GCA_965365215.1 uncultured Eudoraea sp.
GGATTTCCTATGCAGCATCTGAAAATGAACTGAAAGAGGCCATGTCCAGGATTAAAACAGCTTTGACCTCCTGATACCAACCAACAGTTGTTGTATCAATCAAATAAATCCAAATTAGCTTAAATCCGCTTCCAGAAATAGGGAGTGAGTATTATTAAGACCGTAAACAATTCCAGTCGGCCCGCTAGCATAAGGAATCCGCACCACCATTTGCCAAGGGCTGGCAGTCCGGAAAAATTACTAACCGGATTAAGGCTACCAAAAGCAGGGCCTACGTTGCCTAGGGAGGAAGCAGCCCCACCAATAGCGGTTACAAAATCCAATCCCAATAAACCAAGTACAGCAGCGCCCACCAGAAATAAAAGCATATACAGCACAAAAAAGGCAATGATGTTGTAAACAATGTGCTCTGTTACTGTTTTGCGATTAAATCGAACAGGGATAATAGCATTAGGATGCAGCGTTCTCTTAAATTCAAGAAGTCCGTTTTTAATAATGAGGATGTGCCGCATTACCTTTATCCCCCCGGCAGTTGATCCGGCGGATCCCCCGGAAAACATCAGGCCAAAGAAAAATACGGTAAGGAAGGGTGTCCATGCGGTAAAATCAGCAGTTACGAATCCGGTAGTGGTGACTACAGCTATTACCTGGAAAAGGGCATGTCTGAAAGCGCTTTCCCCTTCCCCCAGAACCATGGGAAACCTTTCACTAAGTGGTACTTCTGCTCTGGTGTAAACCACAATTGCCGCAATGACGACAAACAGCAGTATGAATATGCTGTAATACTTAAATTCTTCATCCCTCAGCACTCTTTGCACCTTGCCTTTAAAGGCAAAGTAACTCAACACGAAATTGCTTCCGGCAAGGAACATAAACAAGATAACAATATACTGTATCAGGGGCTGATCATTCCAATAAGCCAGACTTGCATTTTTGGTAGAAAAACCTCCTGTTGAAAGTGTCGCTAATGCGTGATTAACAGCATCAAAAAAGGACATGCCCGCAAGTTTTAAGAGGATGGTCTCTGCAACTGTATATCCAAAATATATAAACCAGAGACGCTTAGCGGTATCCGTAATCCTTGGGTGCAATTTGTCTGCATTTGGGCCGGGAGCCTCTGCTGCAAAGAGCTGCATCCCACCAATCCCTAATAATGGTAGAATGGCAATTGCCAGCACAATAATCCCCATTCCCCCTATCCAATGGGTAAGACTTCTCCAGAAAAGAATACCCTTTGGTAAGGATTCAATATCATTCAAGATAGATGCACCAGTGGTGGTATACCCGGAAATTGTCTCAAAAAAAGCGTCGGTAAGGTTTGGGATAGCTCCAGAAAGTATATAGGGCAGGACTCCGGAAGCAGACATGACAAGCCACCCAAAAGTCACAATGAGATAGCCCTCTTTTCTTTTTACCTCTTTTTTATGCCCCCTGGTAAAGAACATGGCAACGATCCCGGTAAGCAGGGTAATAATTGCTGCCAGGGTAATATCAAGGGTAGCACCATCCTGGTAAAACCCGCTCAGGAGTGCAGCCAGAACCATAAACCCCCCGTTGCACAGCAGGAGCAAACCCATTAGATGGTAGATAATTTTAAAATTCAATCCCATTAAAAGAACATCTTTTCTACCTTAGGAATGGCACGCGGGAGACAACACACCACTACCCTATCCCCTTCAATAATCTTAAAATCGCCCAGGGCAATAATTCCTTTTCCATCCCGGATAATACCGCCTATTGTAGCTGTTCTCGGGAAATGTAGTTCCTTGATAATTTTTCCATTAACCTCGGAAGTGGCTTTAACCTCAAACTCCAAAATTTCCGCATTGAGGTTGTTGAGACGGGTTAAAGCAACAACTTCTCCCCGGCGTACATATCTGAATATGTTGTTTGCAGCCAGTAATTTCTTGTTGATAAGAGTGTCTATCCCGATAGAATGAGATAGTTGGAAATAGTCCATATTCTCTACCAGAGCAATGGTCTTCTTGATATTTTTTGAACGAGCCACCAGGCAAGACATAATATTGGTTTCAGAATTTCCCGTAACCGCAATAAAGGCGTCCATAGATTCCAAGCTTTCTTCCTCTAGCAATTCAACGTTTCTGCCGTCGCCATTTATGACCAGGGCGTTGGGCAGGTCTTCTGCCAGATCAAAGGCCTTCTCTTTATTCTGTTCAATGAGTTTAACGTTGAATTTGTTGTTGCAAAGATCTCTTGCCGCCTTAAAACCCACCTTGCTTCCCCCAAGGATCATAACATTTTTAATCTCCTCTTTTTTCTTTCCGGTAAGTTTGTACAATTCATCAACCCCGGTTCTGTCAGTAACAAAATACACCTGGTCTCCCTCGTCAAATACCGTGTCTCCTCTTGGAATCAGCGTAAATTGGGTTCCTCCGCGTTGCAGGGCAATGGGCATAAAATGAAGCCCGGAAAAAATCTGTGCTGCTTCCTGAACACTTTTGCCCACAAATGGTGCAGAACCTGGAAGAGTTACTCCGGCCATAATAAGTGCTCCGTCTTCAAATTCGTAGGTATCGCTAAAAGCCGACTGATTCAGCAACAACTGAATTTCCGAAGCTGCCAATTCCTCAGGAGAAATTAGTTCGTCTATCCCAAGGTCTGCAAATTTGATTAGTTCCTTGTGATCTATAAATTCAGTATTTGAGATACGGGCAATGGTTTGTTGACTACCCAACTGTTTAGCTAAAAGGCATAAGGTTATATTTGTAGTCTCCGAAGAGGTAACACCAATTACCAGATCAGAGGATTCTACCCTGGCTTCCTTCAACACGGATATGGAAGTAGCGTCACCTTTTAATACTTTGATATCCAGATGACTATCAGCATATATTAAGCTTTCCTTATCGGTATCGATCAAAGTGATTTCCTGTGCTTCGTATGATAAGAGTTTGGCCAAATGAAATCCCACCTCACCTGCCCCAGCAATGATTATCTTCATGTATTAAAATGCTCATTATTGATAGCCATTGCACGTATTTTCAAGTCTAATAGTGCTGTGGCCTTAAAGCTCTTACGGCTCATTACTGTAAGTTTGCATTGGCAAAATTACATAATTTTATGTTCTGATGGCCTCCCTTCCAGTCTTATTGACCCATCTAATCTATACTATAAATAATCGCTTTAGGCATTGTTGTAGTATCTTTGCGCGAAATTTGCTGCCATGGCTAAGAAAGTTACCCCCTACCGGGATTCCGACGAAGGAAAGAAAAAACAGGTTACCCAGATGTTTGATAACATCTCTAAAGATTATGACGGGCTCAACAGGGTTATATCATTCGGGATAGATGTAAAATGGCGCAAACGGGTGGTGAAGTTGCTATCGGCTAAACATCCCGAAAGCATTCTCGATATTGCTACAGGGACAGGAGATTTAGCCATTGCCTTAAAAAAAACCGGTGCCCTGAAAATTGTGGGATTAGACATCTCCCCGGGAATGCTCGATATTGGGAAGAAAAAGGTCTCAGAAAAAAATCTGGACGACACCATAGAAATGGTGATTGGAGACAGTGAACAATTGCAGTTTAAAAATGCCTCCTTTGATGCAGTTACTGTGGCCTTTGGAGTAAGGAATTTTGAAGATCTTGAAAAAGGACTTAGTGAAATTTATAGAGTTTTGAAACCCGGGGGCACCCTGGCAGTACTGGAGACCTCAGTCCCAACCCGTTTTCCCTTTAAGCAGGGATATTTTTTCTATTCCCGCTACATCCTGCCACTGATAGGAAAGCTCTTTTCGCGCGATCGTTCAGCGTACAAATATTTGTCCGAATCGGCCGCAGTTTTTCCACATGGCAAAGCCTTCAACAATATTTTGGAAAAAATCGGGTTTATAGCTATTGAAAACAAACCTCAGACCCTTGGAGTAGCTACTATCTATGTAGCGTCCAAATAGAGGCTTTACAGTAGGTTTAAGCATATTAAAACGTTTCTGGCTTCAGAATAGAAGTAGTAAGCAGAGCCATTAATTTCATTGGATGAAAAAAATCCTTTATTTCAACATATGTGTTTTTCTATTTATGGCCTCCCTTATGCATGGCCAATTTAACGAGAAACCTATTTTAAACCTTGAAAATGAAGACAAGGCTTTCCTTAATTGGGGTTATTACCTGGGCTTTAACCAATACGATTTTAAATTTGAATATAAGAATGACTTTGGGGATATCCTCGTTGATAAATCCTTTGGGTTCAATGTTGGACTCATTGGAGAAATGAGGATAAATGAGTTCCTGGATCTTCGGTTTGAACCAGGCCTTTTCTACACCCAGAGAACACTGGGTTTTCCAGGCTTTACAGATACAGTTGATGCTATACGGGAAGTAAAATCAACCTATATCAACTTTCCTTTACTTTTAAAAGTGAGTACCCGAAGACTGGGGAATTGGAAACCATTTATTATTGGAGGAGTAGCAACTGCAATGAATTTAGGGAGTAATGAGACGAGTTTAGACGATAACAGTAGCGGCACGTTTCGAATGAAACGCAATGTTTTCCACTATGAATTGGGCTTTGGTATTGATTTTTATACAGAATATTTTAAATTTTCTCCCTCTATTAGAGGTGTGTTTGCACTAAGTGATGAGCTCATAAGAGACAATGACCCTAATAGTCCCTGGACAGGGAACCTGGACAGCATGAAAACCCGGGGTATCTTTATCAATTTTACCTTCGAGTAAGTCTTAAGCGCGTCTCAATTCACTTAATATAATGGCAGTTGCCGTTGCCACATTTAAGCTTTCTGCCAGTTTCTCCGAATATGCTGGAATAGTTAGCTTATAATCTATAAGCTTTCCCACCTTTTCAGAAATCCCTTTTGCCTCATTGCCCATTACCAGGATACCTTTTTCAGGCAGGGTAGCTTTATAAATTGATTCTCCTTCCATATAGGTGCCATAAACCGCTAATGGTGCTTTTGATAATACCTGTAGCAGGTCTTCATAAACCAGATTTATACCCGCTAGGGAACCCATAGTAGCCTGCAGCACCTTGGGATTATAGGCGTCAACGGTATCCCTGGAACAAATAATTTGTTTTATGCCAAACCAATCACATAATCTGATAATGGTCCCCAGATTACCGGGATCCTGAATTCTATCGAGCGCCAAAACCCAGTCCGAATAATCAATGGGTTGTGGATCCGGAATTTTAAATACCCCAATTATGGTATTGGGATTTTTCAAGGCGCTTACCTTTTTTAGGTCGTTCAAAGAAATAAATGCTACCTCATAAGGCAGGTCTTTAAATTGTCCGGGGTCTGTTGAACAGATGATTTCGGCTTGCATACCGGCTTCCAACAGAGCTATTATGATTTTTTCACCCTCCGCAATGAAGCTCTTATGTACATTTCGGTACTTTTTTTGATGCAAGCTTTTGATATACTTTAATTGACTTTTAACAACCATTCAAATAGTGTATTTTTGACTTCTATGAAGACCCTTTGTAGTTTAAATTGCAGCATTGCAAAAATAAGTTTATTATCCTTAGTACTGCTGTTTGCCTCCTGTAATGCGCTTAAAAGGGTTGAGGAAGATGAATTACTCCTCACTAAAAATAAGATTTACACCAATGGCGAACGTGTCCTGGATGAAGACATTCAAAGCCTTCTTGTTCAGGAACCCAATAGTACCCTTCTGGGCTACCCCCTTCGATTAAATCTTTACAATCTGGCCAAACAAAACCCCGATTCCTCATTTCAGGACTGGTTGCAACG
Organism: uncultured Eudoraea sp.; assembly: GCA_965365215.1. GTDB lineage: Bacteria > Bacteroidota > Bacteroidia > Flavobacteriales > Flavobacteriaceae > Lentiprolixibacter. Next base: position 5,726 of record CBDUAW010000098.1, read on the forward strand.
AAAGCCAAAAAGGGAAGCCCGCCTGAATAAAATGCTCTCTCAAAAACAGGTTTCCCGTTTGGGTGAATCCTTCCTGGTTAAAGGATACAGTGAGTGGCTTAAAAAAATTGGGGAACCACCGGTGGTCATAGATTCATCAAAAACACTGAAGTCGCTCGAAAGATTAAGTGCTTATTACGGCAGCAAGGGATACTTTAATAATACCACTTCCTTTACCATTGCCCCGGAAAAGAAAAAACAAAGAGCGCAAATTAATTACAACATCAATCTGGGACAGCCTTTCCGCATTGATGCCTTTTCCAGAAGTATTACTTCCAAGGCGATAGACTCACTTTACGACAATGCCGCTCAGAATTCCTTTATTCGCAGTGGGGACATTTTTGACCTGGTCAACTTTAATAATGAAAGAGAACGCCTAACTGCACATTTCAGGAATTCTGGGGTTTATAATTTTCAGGAAAGTTCCATCACTTACAACATTGAACGAGATACTACCAGGGCCAATAATGATCCGTTAATGAATGTTGAACTCCAGATAGACGACCTTAGAAGAAGAGGTGATACCGCATTAACTACCGCGGCTTACAGGGTCTATACGTTTGACAAGGTGAATATATTTGCGGACTACCGGTTTGGCGATAATCTGGATTCCCTACAGTCCGTAGATTATGACAATTATACCATTTACTATAAGGACAAACTCCGGTACAAACCCAAAGCACTGACCGATGCTGTTTTCTTTGAAAAAGATAGTATTTATAGGGACCTGGACCGGATAAGGACCTACAGGCAAATCACCAATTTAAATACCTTCAAATATCCAAACATCGAATTTGTTGAAGATCTGCAATCACCGCTGCTGACCACTAATATTTACCTGGCTGCCCGACCTAAATACTCCCTTGGTTTTGATTTTGATATTACCCATTCGAACATCCAGAGATTGGGGATAGGATTTAGTACCTCTCTCATATCCAGGAATATTTTCGGTGGTGCAGAAACCTTGAGCGTATCTGCCAGGGGTACCTTTGGGCTCCTCAGTGATGATACACTACCTGAGGATTTCTTTTCCGAAGTGGGAGGTGATATCAATATCACCTTTCCCAAACTGTGGTTCCCTTTTATAAAATCGGATAAGATTATTCCAAACTATATGCTGCCAAATACCCGTTTGGCCATTGGGACCAGTTTTCAAAAAAACATCGGTCTGGATAAACAAACCTTCAATTCAACTTTTGGGTATAACTGGGCGCCCAGCGCTTTCAAAAAAAGCGCCCTTGAGATCCTAAATGTCCAATATGTCCGAAATGTTAACCCGGATCGTTTCTTCAATGTATATGGCAGTTCGTATCAATCATTGGATAATATAGCAAACAGTGACACGCCCTTTGACTATGAAGATCCTACGGCATTTCCGGAGTTAGAAACTTTTTACACTTCCAATGATGATCCTGACGATCCCCTGAGGCTTAGTATTCCCGATGGAACTTCTGGATTTACCAATGCCATCCTCAATGGGGATGTTCCCTCATCCCAGGACGATTTTATAGAAGTAAGCCGAATTGAAGAACGCCGGCAACGTCTAACGGAAAACAACCTCATCTTTGCCAGTAACTACAGCTTTACCCGAAATAACAGAACCGGGATAAATGATAATAGTTTTTCGCAATACCGGATCAAATTGGAAAGTGCAGGAAATTTACTTTCCGCTATAGCCAATGTAATTCCCTACGAGAAAAACGAAGCTGGTAATCTCCTCGTATTTGGGGTCCCGTTTTCGCAATATGTAAAAACCGAGTTTGATTATATAAAGCACTGGGACCTGTCCAGAACAAATGTGTTGGCCTTCCACAGTTTTTTTGGGATCGCAATACCTTATGGAAATTCGGAAAGTGTTCCTTTTGTGAGGAGTTATTTTGCTGGTGGATCTAATGATAACCGTGCCTGGTTCCCCTATTCCCTGGGTCCCGGAAGGTCTCGGGGTGTAA
>CBDUAW010000099.1:0-7707 GCA_965365215.1 uncultured Eudoraea sp.
ATTCGAACATTTGTCCGCAAAATTGCCGATTTCACGTTTACAAAGGGACCTGACTGACAGTACGGTTTTGCGAAACGTAGGAGTACCCTTTGCCCATACGCTTATAGGGATCAAGGCAACTCTTAAAGGGCTGAACAAACTTTTGCTGAATACTGACAAGATTTCAGAAGACCTTGAAAACAACTGGGCTGTTGTTGCAGAGGCCATACAGACCATATTGCGGCGCGAAGGGTATCCCAACCCTTATGAGGCCTTAAAAGGGCTTACAAGGACTAATAGTAAAATTACTGCCAGTACCATTTCCGAATTCATTTCAGAACTGGAAGTATCAGAGGAAATTAAATCTGAGATGCGAAAAATTACCCCTGCGAATTACACGGGGATCTAGATGTTCCTGAGGGATTAGGATTTGTGCTTCTTTATTAGCTTCTTAGGCCATTTTCCTAATTTCAACCTGATGCGGGTAAGGAATCTCAATTCCGGCATTATCCAGGCTAATTTTGCATTGTTCAAGAGTATTAAAATAGACATCCCAATAGTGTTCCGGCTTGCAGAAGGGCCTCACGGCAAAATTAACAGAACTATCTGCCAGTTCTGAGACATTTACAGAAGGAGCCGGATCCTGTAACACTTTGGGGTTTGAAGTTAACACCTTCATCAATACTTCTTTGGTTTTTTTGATATCCTCCCCATAGCCAACGCCAATTGTGGTATCTACCCGGATTATTCCTTCAGCTGTATAGTTGGTTATATTCCCATTGGCCATGGCTCCATTGGGAATTATGGTGAGTTTATTTTGTGGGGTAACCACCTTGGTTGTAAAGATCTCAATTTCCTTTACCACCCCTAGTTCCCCCTGAGCTTCAATAAGATCGCCAATTCGGTAGGGCTTAAAAATCATCAGTAATACTCCTCCGGCAAAATTGGCAAGAGATCCCTGTAACGCTAGGCCTATGGCCAGTCCTGCCGCTGCAATAACAGCAGCAAATGTAGTAACGTCTACTCCAAGGGTAGAGATAACAATTATTACAAGAAGTACCTTCAGCGCCCAGGAGGCGAGATTTAAAAGAAATCGTTTAAGGGATTCATCATAATTGCTCTTGGTCATAAGTTTTCGGGAAATACCGATAATCTTTTTGATGACCCATGATCCAACTAGAAAGAGGAGAATAGCCCCAATGATCTTGGGACCGTAGGCAGAAATAAAATCAATTCCTTTATCAATCCAAATTTGAGTGTTTTCCATATCGGTCTGTTTTTAAGTTATACAACAAGATTCCTAAGGTACGTATCATCGATATTAATTCTTTGCATACGGCTAAAAAAAATCCCCCTGTGAATCGCAGGGGGATTTTCTGATTGGTTTTGATTGATGTTTATCCTTTCAGGAATTGGCCGATTTCTCCCAGGCCTTCGCCCTTATAGTCCGATTTTTGGATGGCCTTCATTAACTGCATAATATATGCCGGGTTCATGTCTTCTCCCAATACCCGAATCAGTGCAAATCCTTTGTCATCACTACTTCCATAAATAATAACTTCATCTATTGCATCTTCCTCGCCCAGGTACTTAATAACCCCTTTCCCATATTGAGAATTTAATTTCATTAGTTCCCTGAAGTCGTCATTTTTAAGAATAGCATTTACTTTTGCCTTTTCTACTTTGTACTCCTCTGCATTTGCAGTGGTTTTCTTAAAAGCAAGGAGATTTAACTTTCTCAGTGATTGCAATGCCTTTCTTTGTGTATCGGTAAGGTCGGCATTCTCCAGGTTGAGAATACTTGTTGGAAGGTCAAGTGATATAAAGTTGGGATTTTCCGAATTGTCTACGTAATACTCCTGCAAACTCTGGGTTGAAGAACAGCTTTCTAAGAAAAGCACTCCTACCATTACCAGGAGCAATGAAACTATCTTTTTCATTTTCTGTGGGTTTATGGGTTTTATATTAGGGCCCAAAGGCAGCCGGGAAGACCCGACTGCTTTTGAATCCTTTATTGTTTATTTAGATTTATTTTTCTTTCCTGCTTTATTCAGTTCTTCCGGAAGATCCATTTTTTTGGTCAGGGAGCCTATCTTGGTCAGGTCAATATCCCCGGTAAGTGTCAATAGAACAGTTTCGATTTTTCGGTCATTAACCTCCACATCCATGTTCTTGATGCCCGTTACAAACATTAACAATTCACTTACATGATCTTCATCCTTACCATTCTTGACATAGAATTTAACATTGGCATCTTTATCCTTCACTCTCATTAATTCTTCGAGTGAGGCTGATTTAAGATACCGGTCTACTGTTGCCTGCATATCTGCAGAAACAGCCTTGTCTTCAGTAATAAAGACCTTCAAACCACTCAGGCTTTTAGCGATATCCATAAATTCCTTGGCTTCCGGGTCATCAACATCCACATCCATCTTTACAAGCAGATTGAACATATTTTTGTTAACCACGACAGAGCTCACATTGTCCAGATCCTCAAATCTGTCAAAAATTGACTGGGAGAAACCCGTTAAAGGAAGTACTGCCATTAAAGCTATTAGTATATACTTTTTCATCTCTGATAATTTTAATTGTTTTTAATAATTTTTTGTTTTGTTTCTTCGAATTCATTTAAATAGGCCACTTTCTCGGTACCACGGTCCAAATTCTGTGCCAAGAGGCCCAGGGCCTTTCTAGTTTGCTCATAGGCATATTCTGCCTCTTTTTGCTGCTGGTAGTCTCTACCAAAGTATATGCCAAAGGCGATCACGGCTACTGCGGCAATGGAAATCCATTGATATAAGTATGTTCTAGGTTTTAATGGAACCTGCCGGGTAAAACGCTCTTCCTTGGCCACTGAAAAATAAGAGAACAAAGGGGTGTATTGTTCCAGATGCGGAGCTACCTTGCCCCCGGTAAAATATTCCCTCAATTCATGCTCTTCGGCTGCTGTGGTATTAGCCTCAAAGTACTTTTCCAATAATTTTTCAATATTATCCAATTCCATAACGATGCTGTTGTAATAATTTTTCTCTCACTGTTTTTCTTGCCCTGGAAAGGGTTACCCGCACTGCTGTGGGCTTCATTTCCAGTAAATCTGCTATCTCTTCATAATCGTATTCCTCTACGTCGCGCAATTGCAAGACCATTTTTTGTTGCTCCGGCAGATCTTCCATAATCTTTTCTACCAAACTCACACTATCTCTTGCCTCTACCTGCTTTTGCAAAGAAGATGCGCCATCTTCATAATTGCTATGTACCAGTTTTAAATGTTGTGATTGCTTAGATTTTAAGCGATCCAAACAAAAGTTTTTGGTCATAGTCATTGCAAAAGCTTCTACATTTTTATAGCTCTGCATGGCCTTTTTTTTGCTCCAGAGCTTTAACAGGATCTCCTGGGTAGCATCTTCCGCTTCTTCAGAGGAGATCAGTAACCTTTTAGCCATGCGGTAAAGCTTATCCTTAAAAGGCATGACCACTTTTATAAATTCCGTTTGCGTCATTATAGGTTGCTCTGTTGCTGTATAAGCCATTTAAGATGTTCTACACAAGGAAGACGAAGTACAGCGAATTTTGTTACAAATAATTTTTTATTCCTTCAGATGTAAGTAATTTAGGCAGCTAAGAACTATGGAAACAGGGCTACTGCCCTTTTTTGAACTTTTTTAGAAAGTTAGGAAAAATTGGTAGTAATTCCGGAATGATAGTTGTTATATGATAAAGCACAAATAAAAATTGAAAACATGAAAAAGTATTTGCTCCTTTTCTTCTTGCTAGGCTTCGCTATGGCTGCATGTAAAAAGGATGACGACGGTTTTAACACCTCCGATGACGTAGTTGTACAAGATTTTATGTGGCTGGCCATGAATTTATGGTATTTCTGGCAGGCAGAGGTTCCTGATTTGGCAGACGACAGGTTTCAGACGAATGCCGAATATGCAGAATTCCTGGCTTCAGAATCAGATCCCGGGGAATTTTTTGATAACAAACTTAGATTCCAGGACGATCGTTTTAGTTTCTACAATTCAGATTACAAAGAGCTAACCAATAATTTGGCCGGTATTTCCAGAAGTAATGGTTTGGAATTTGGACTTTTTGTTTTCCAGGACAGCGATGATATATTTGGTTATGTCCGATACATAGTAGCCGGCTCCGATGCCTCAACCAAAGATATTTCTCGCGGGGAATTATTTACCGGGGTAGACGGGCAAACCCTGAATCTCAATAATTACAGGGACCTTTTATTTGGTGAAAATGACACCTATACCCTAAATATGGCCGATATCAATGCTGGAGAAATTACCCCAAATGGCAAAGAAGTTACCCTGACCAAGGAAGAAGGTCTGGTAGAAAATCCGGTATTCATTGTAAAGACTATTGAAGTTAATAGCACCAAAATTGGCTATTTCATGTACAATGGTTTTACCAATGAATTTGATGAACAGCTTAATGATGCCTTTGGGCAACTAATTACAGAAGGAGCCACGGAATTGGTACTGGATCTCCGTTATAATTCCGGAGGATCCGTTAATTCATCCCGATTGTTATCGAGTATGATCTACGGTACCAATACCAATGATCTCTACCTCAGACAAAGGTGGAATTCAAAGATTCAGGCTTCCTTTGATCAGGCCGACCTGGAAGACTATTTTGCCGAAGTAACAGGGGAAGGCTCCTCTATTAATACTATGAATCTCAATACAGTCTATATCCTTACAACCGGCTCTACAGCCTCAGCCAGTGAATTGGTGATCAATGGACTGGATCCCTATATAAATGTAGTTCAAATTGGTACAACCACCACCGGCAAGAACGAATTTTCCCTGACTATGGTAGATGATCGTGAAAGGGAGGGAGCGCCATTTATTTATAGCCCTTCCAGGGAAAATCAGATCAACCCTGAAAATTCCTGGGCCATACAACCCCTGGTAGGCAGAAATGAAAATGCTGCAGGATTTTCTGATTATACTGATGGCCTTGCACCCAATATTGAATTGGAAGAAGACCTGGAAAACCTTGGGATTTTAGGCGATATTAATGAACCTCTTCTGGCCAGGGCCATAGAAGAAATCACAGGGATTTCAACAAAAAGGGATTTTACGGTAAGGACTCCTGTGAAACTATATACCAGTTCCAGAATGTTCCAACCTATGAAAGACAATATGGTTCTGGATAAACCCATCAACATAAATCTGAGGGTGCCCCAAAAACCCATTCAATAAAAACAAAAAGCCCCTTGTCAGGGGCTTTTTTATGGAAAACGCAGGTTGATCCCGAGGGAGATATTTCTTCCCCTGGTATTGAAACCCACCACTTCTGTAAATGCCGTATTGAATATATTTTCAGCAGCTATAAAAATTTTCGCTTTTTCGGGAAGGATTTCATGCGCAAGATAGAATCCAAAGAGGGAGAAAGCGTCTAGATCTACTGCCGAGAAGGTATTAAAGTCAGTATCTGTGCGCATTCCGGTAAAGCTGTAATTTACAGAAGTGAATGTTCTAGAATTCAGCTGATAACCCAAATTCAAATTCACCTTATGGCGTGGGATACGAATGGCGATATCCCCTTTGCGTTCTGTAAAAGTATAGTTAGTTTGCAACTCCAAGCCCGTTAAAAATTTCCACTGCAACTCAAATTCCACACCCTGAACCTCCACTTCGGTCTCAGCGTTAAAATACTTGAAGGCGCTGTTGTTAAATAGTACGGTGTTTTCTTCCAATCTGTTGAAATAGAGCAAATTGGTTCTTAAAGAGCCTCCCTGCCTATATTCCATCCCAAACTCCATCGTTTTATTGGTTTCCGGCTTAAGATCAGGATTGGCGCCGAACTGCCCGAATAATTGTGTTAATGAAGGAGCGATAAAGGCAGTACTATAGCATCCCATGGCCTTTATGTAACCTTCCTTGGTTTTTAGGGTATACGATGGATTGAAATTGTAAACCCAGTTTTCACCGTATTGGGAATGGTTGCTGAGCCTAAGCCCCGCATTGAGATTTAAGCCAGAATTACTGATCCAAACCGCGTTCAGATATGGGTCGATCAAGGTAAATTTCCTGGCTGATTGAAACTGCGCACGATCCTGGCTAAAGCTAAGCCCACTTAAAAGAGAGAGGTGATTCCCATAGGAATAGCGGTTAAAAAGCTCCACGATTAGGTTATTTCCCTCAAATGAATTAGGGAATAAACTGAAATTTTCTGATTTGTAGTCGGTATAGGCCATATTCAAATTTAGGTCTCCCCCCTTGTAATCGGCTTTTGAATTGAACCCGGTTCGTTTTTGCCGACTTTCAAAGCTGTATGGCGCGTCTATAAAACCAAATGTCTCATCATAGTCATTTCGCAAACGGATATCACTTCCAAATAGCCCAATCTCTACTTTTTCACTAAACCGATATCCTATGCGGAGATCTGTATTGGTCCTTGAAAAAACATCCTCTTCATTACTATCTGTTAGTAAGGACGACATTCCGCCGGCATATTGGTTGTCAAAACTCAACGCATAGCGAAATTGATCTATGGAGCCATTGATACGTGCACTATTACTGAATTCATCAAGCTGAAAATCCTGATCCGCAGAGGTTTGATTGGTAGCTGCAACACTTTGGAATTCTCCGGAAAAAACAGTTTCGGCGCTTTTCTTTGTGGTGATACTGATAACCGCAGTAGCCGCATTAGTGCCATACAAAGTACTGGAAGCCCCTTTGATGATCTCAATAGAGGCTATTTGATTCGTGGCCAGATAGCGTAAATCGTATTCCTGAGAAAAGGAGGAAGGATCCGAAATTCTTACCCCATCAAGAAGTATTAATACCTGCCGGCCCCTTCCACCTCGCGTAAATACACCCAAAACTTCCCCGGGCCTGCTCCTACTCCCGTTTATCTCTATCCCCCCTACTTCATTAAGAATTGCAGCAACAGATTTACCGGGGTAATTTTTCAGGGTCTCGGCCGTGATTTTAACAATGGTTTTTCCGGAATTTTCTCTTTTGATAGCAAAACGTGAATCACTGACTACTACTTCATCCAATTCCTGTAGCGGGATGCTGTCTTTTATTTGTGCATTCAAATTGCCAGAGCAGGCCAAAAGTATTCCCAGGCAGAATACCTTTTTGAACACTCCCTTCATAATATTTTCTGGTTGTAATTAGTATTGTAAGCCTCGTATCTTTTATCCCGAAAGTCTACGTACTTTTAAACTAAGGCAGGTCTCCTGACTTGCGTCCTTTGGTCTACCTTCCCATCTCTTTTCAGAAATAGTGGTGATGCAGAGGCCAAAGCCATTGTGCAGTTTTGCACAACTAAAGCTAACAGTTGCGGGTACAGTTTCAGATTTAGAAAATAGAAAAGGCTCATACCCATAATATTTCCTGCACTGAATTCCCTTTTCATCCTTTAGGTACGATTACCTTCCGGGAACCTTAATTCGTGAGCAAGTTAAACAATTTGACCAGATTCCATCTACTTAATAATTATACTATTTTTGAGCTGCTAAAAAAATTTATCTTGCGATTACCTATCCTATTATTAATCTTAGTCTTCAGCGGTTGTAGAGAATCTGATAAACAGCTGTCCGTAAAGGCTGAAGTTTCTTTCAACACCGTGCAATATGCCAAGGGATTTTCCCTGCATAAGGAAACAGAAGCGCTAACCGTGCTTTCCGTTTTATCGCCCTGGCCCAATACGGAGAAAAGCTATACCTATGCCCTGGTAGACAAAAAGGAGTTACCGGTA
>CBDUAW010000100.1:0-7679 GCA_965365215.1 uncultured Eudoraea sp.
CGTTAGCATAGGCCTAATCGTTTGCCGCACTATAATTGGAATGCCAATCACCTCGGACTTTTAAAACCTTCTCAATTACATCTCTCACACATCCTTCGGCTCCGTTTTTTGGTGAGATGTATCTGCAAATTTCCTTTACTTCCGGGGCGGCATTTTGGGGACAGCTGGGCAAGGCCACCATTTGCAATGCCGGGATGTCCGGAAGGTCATCTCCCATATATAAAACGGTTTTCGGATCAATATTGTAGATTTCCAGATACTCCTCCAGGTACTCTTCTTTTCTATCAGCCCCCAAATATATGTTGGTCACCCCCAGTCCTTCAAGTCTCGTTCTTACGCCTTCGTTTGTTCCGCCGGTGATAATGCATACATTATATTCTTTTTGCAGGGCTGTTTTAAGAGCATAACCGTCTTTTATGCTCATTTTCCGCAACAATTCCCCTTTTGAGGTAATTAGAACTGTGCCGTCTGTAAATACTCCATCTACATCAAAAACGAAGGTGGTAATATCTTTTAATTGCTCTTTATAACTCTGTTCCATAGGTAACTTGAATAGATTGGCTCAATAAGGAATATATCTCACGTTGTTTCTGATCCTTCAATAATTCCATATGATTTAGTATTGTTTTGTAATCGCCCCGTCGTGCCGGCCCAGTTTGGGCCTCCAGAGGGCTCAAATCCTCTAGTTTTTCCAGTGTTTCTCTGAGCAAAGGCTTCAGGAGATCTATAGAAAGCTGGTGGTTTTTACAGATTTCATCCGCCAGATACACCAGATGATTGGTAAAATTATTCAAAAAGACCGCAGCCAAATGCAAGGCAGTTCGCTGTTCGGACTTAATTTTAACCACCCTATCAGAAAGGCCCGAAGCCAATGCTTCAAGCCTGGATAAGACCATATCGTTTTCAGCTTCAATGCAAATTGGAATCTCAGAGAAATTAGGCGTTCGCTCTTTGGAAAAGGTCTGTAGGGGGTAAAACACACCCCGTTTATTATTCTTAGGGAGCACCTCCAATCCTTTGCTTCCGGAAGTGTGAACTACGATACCTTTATATTTTTTAAGTTGTTGTGAAACAGTACTAATAGCATCATCACTTACAGCAATAATATAAATATCTGCCTCCTTGATATTTTTGAAATCGGAGGTAAACGAAGGGAGAACTTCTCTTTGCGGGATGTTATTTTTATTCCTGCCAACAATTTGAACTACCTTGGCAGTTTTGGAGGAACGGAATGCTCGTAAAAGATTTAATGCTACATTCCCGGTACCCAGGATTACGATCTTGGTCATGCCCAAAAATACAATTTTTTCTCTGCGAAATCCTTTGTAAAGAATTAACAATAGCATTGAACTTTTTGTGCTGCTTAGACGGAGGCTAAGAAGGAAAAAGGAGTTATTTTTGCCACCTGAACCGTAATCTTTTGGTAACCAATGAAAGATCTCTTAAAAAAGACCCTTTTTTCTACACGATTAATGGCTTTGCTATTTCTTGTATTTGCCACGGCCATGGCCTTCGGGACCTTTATTGAAAGCTGGTATAGTACCGAAACGGCGCGAATATGGGTTTACAATGCATGGTGGTTTGAGGCAATCATGATATTTTTTATGATAAATTTTATCGGTAACATCTTTAAATATCGACTGTTCAGAAAGGAGAAATGGGCTGTTTTGCTGCTTCACTTATCCTGGATATTGATAATTGTGGGGGCTTTTGTGACCAGATATATTAGTTATGAAGGAATGATGCCTATAAGAGAAGGGAACTCCGCAAACATCTTTTACTCTGATAAAACCTACCTCACGGTTTTTGTTGACGGCGATATTGACGGACAACCCAGACGCCGTCAACTGCAGAATGAATTAATAGTTACTCCGGAAGCTATCAAATCAAATTTACCCTGGAATTACGATTTTAACGGACAAGCTTTTAGTATTGATTATGTAGATTTTATAAGAGGCGCTAAAAGAGCTATAGTTCCGGCACCTGATGGGAAGGAGTATTTAAAGATTGTAGAAGCCGGTGATGGAAATCGTCATGAACACTACCTGGAGAGTGGGGAAGTAAGCAGCGTTCATAATGTCTTATTCGCTCTTAATAGGAAAACACAAGGGGCAGTAAATATTTATACCAGAGATAGTGTTTATCTTATTGAATCGCCCTTTGAGGGAAATTATTTGCGAATGGCCGACCAGCAAAGCGGGATTGTCACAACAGATAGTCTGCAGCCGCTACAACTTCGTTCGCTCTACAATTTGGGCGGAATGCAATTTGTAATCCCACAACCCGTAATGAAAGGGGTTTACGATGTGGTAGCCCTGCCGGAAACTGAAATTACGGAAGCAAGCCAAGATGCACTGGTTTTGTCGGTTACCTCAAAGGGGGAAACCACTACATTAAAGTTACTGGGTGGCAAGGGCACTTCAAATTTTTCAGAGAAGATAGCAGTAGGAGGCCTTGATTTTGCTATGGCTTATGGATCCAAGATTCATGAGTTGCCCTATAGTATTCAACTTAATGATTTTATTGCTGAGAAATACCCCGGTACTGAAAAAGGATATGCTTCGTTCATGAGTAAGATTACTGTTAATGACGAGCGAAGTTTTGACTATGATATCTATATGAATCATGTCCTAGATCACAAAGGCTATCGCTTCTTTCAGGCCAGCTTTGATCCGGACGAAAAAGGAACTGTCCTTTCTGTTAACCATGATTTCTGGGGGACCTGGATCACTTATATTGGATACTTCTTATTATATATAGGCCTGCTTGGGATAATGTTCTATGGCAAAACCCGATTTAAAGATCTTGCCAATTCCCTGGAGAAACTGAGGATGAAAAAAACTGCCCTTACCGTTTCTGCCATCTTGTTTTTATCCCTAGGGCTTGAGGCTCAGCAACCTCAGCAGGCAGGGACCGATCATCAACATACCGCCGGACCTACTCAAGAACAGATGGATTCTCTGTTAATGGAAACAATAGTACCCAAGGAACACGCAGCCAAATTTGGAGAGCTTGTGATACAGGACGATGGAGGCAGAATGAAGCCTATCAACACCTTTGCCTCAGAGTTGTTGCGTAAAATAAGCTTTAAGAACTCCTATAAGGAGTTGGATGCCAATCAGGTATTTCTTTCCATGATGATGAACCCCGCCCTATGGTATAATATGGAATTCATCGCGCTGGATAAAAAGGCACAAAACGACAGCATTAGAAGAATAATTGGGATTGCTCAGGGAAAAAAATATATTAAAGCGACCGACTTCTTTGATGAAACCGGGCGTAATAAATTAGGACCTTATCTCCAGGAGGCTTTCGCCACAAATACGCCAAATAAGTTTCAGCAAGATTTCAAGGACGCCTATTTCCGCTTAAGCTTGTTAGACCGGGCACTGAGTGGAGAGATTATCAAAATATTCCCCTTACTGAACGATGAGAACAATAAGTGGATCTCCTCCGTGGAATTCAGGGCAGGTAAATACGAAGTGTCAGATTCCCTCTATGCTAATTATATCCGCAATTCCATTCCCTATTATCTCATGACCCTGCAAAAGGCCAAATCTACAGGGGATTACAACACGTCTGAGGAGCTTTTGGCAGCATTTCACAAAAATCAGGAGAATCACGGTAGTGAGGTACTTCCTTCAAAAGAAAAGATCAAAGCAGAAGTGATCTACAACAAACTCGATATTTTCAACAGGCTTTACAAGTATTATGCCCTTGTGGGAGTCTTAATGTTTTTTGTACTGATTTTCAGAATCTTCAAGGAAAGATCTGTTTGGCGAATAGCTACTTACTTCTTTAAAGGGGTTATCATCATATTTTTCCTTTGGCACACTGCAGGGCTCATCCTTCGCTGGTATATATCCGGTCATGCCCCGTGGAGTGATGCCTATGAAAGTATACTCTATGTTTCCTGGGCTACTATGGCCATGGGGCTATCCCTGGGTCGTAAAAGTAATATGACCATCGCAGCCTCTGCCTTTGTAACCTCAATGCTTCTCTGGATAGCGCATCAAAGCTGGGTAGATCCTGCCATTGCTAACCTGGTACCTGTGCTTGATAGTTACTGGCTTATGATTCATGTGGCTGTTATTGTTGGAAGTTATGGTCCACTTACCGTGGGTATGATCCTGGGAATTGTCTCCCTCCTCCTGATCCTGCTGACCAACCAAAAAAATAAAAAACGAATGGAGCATAATCTCAAAGAGCTAACCGTAATTAATGAGCTCAGTTTAACCGTAGGCTTAATTATGCTAACCATCGGGAACTTTTTAGGGGGTCAATGGGCTAATGAAAGCTGGGGTCGCTACTGGGGTTGGGACCCAAAAGAAACCTGGGCCCTTATCTCGATTATGGTTTATGCTTTTGTATTGCATGCAAGGCTTGTTCCGGGTCTTCGCGGTCGCTGGACCTTCAATTTCCTCAGCATCATTGCTTTCGGTAGTATTATGATGACGTATTTTGGGGTAAATTTTTACCTGGTAGGCCTGCATAGTTATGCCAGCGGATCGCAGGTAATCACCCCAGCATTTGTATGGTATACCGTCTTTGGGGTGCTTCTGCTGGGGGGAATCAGCTTCTGGCGTTACCGCAGTATTTACGGTTCCAAATGATGCCAACCCACTAGACAGTTTTTCTCAATTTTAATACATTTGAGGGGAGTAATATTTCCTTCGTTATGACCAAGAGAAAGATAAATTGGAATTCTGAGCGGATCTTAAGCCTGTCTGCGATGAGCATAAGTTTTATTACCCTCATTATTTTTATTTATCAGACCAATCTGATGAGCAAGCAGAATTACCTTTCCATTTTACCCTATTTGCAAGTTTCTACTTCCAATAATGCTTCGGTAAACACTTTTTCCCTGGACCTATTGAATCATGGGGTGGGACCCGCAATTATTGAATCTGTGCAATTTCAAATCCAGGGGAAGGAATATGACCTAAAGGACTACGACAATTATTTATATGATTTTCTGGTGACACAAGATACAGTGTTAAACAGCCTTAAATATGTTTCTACCTCAACGCTAGATCCTGGGATGGCTATTCCTGCGAACAGTACTTATAATGTGTTTAAAGTAACATTTACAGAAGAGGATCAATGGATCTTAAAACGGATGATTGAATTATTGGAATCACTTGCCTATGAAATCAGATATAAATCCATTCAAGATGAGCATTGGGTGATCCACGATGCCTCGGAAGGCCCTGAAAAACTGGATTGACGTTGAAATTTAGCCAGAAGGTTCAATATCAATTTCGTGCCTGCATTTCTAAAAAAATTTTGCTTTTTCAAGAATTATTGCATCTTTGTAGTATCATGAAGTACTAGGAATTATGTTATCCATAGATGTCTTTGCGGTTTTTACCACCCTGTAACCGAACGCTTCTTTTCGGTACGAAGACTATTTTACCTTACTAACAACATAATTTCATTCAAATGCAATCCAATCAAAATATAATAAGAAAGATTTTCCGCTACTTTTTTATCGCGGTAATGGGAAAGGAATCCGAATTTACTTCAGGAAGTATTCGCAAGGCCATTTTTATGCTTTCCATCCCTATGATCCTGGAGATGATGATGGAATCCGTGTTTGCCGTTGTCGATATTGCCTATGTATCACAGGTTAGTGTTAATGCCGTAGCGACCATAGGCCTTACGGAATCTGTAATTACCTTAGTTTACGCCATAGCCATAGGTTTGAGCATGGCTGCAACCGCGGTAGTCGCCAGGAGAATTGGCGAAAAAGACGTGAAAGGGGCAAGAGAGGCTGCTATGCAGGCCATATTATTAGGGGTGTTCGTTGCAGCCATTATCGGTGTTCTGGGCTTTCTGTACTCAAAGGAAATCCTGGCTCTAATGGGAGGGGAACCAGATCTTATTGAAGAGGGCTACGGATACACCAAACTCTTAATAGGCGGAAATATAACCATTGTGTTACTTTTCCTTATTAATGCCATTTTTCGCGGTGCAGGGGATGCTTCTATGGCTATGTGGACCCTGGTCCTTTCCAATACCCTGAATATTATTCTGGATCCGATATTTATTTTTGGCCTGGGACCTATCCCCGAATTTGGGGTAATGGGAGCTGCAATTGCTACTAACATCGGTCGGGGCTCTGCAGTGGTATTCCAGTTATTGATACTTTTCTATGGCTGGGGCCGTATTAAACTGGGACTAAAAGATATTGTTCTCAGGGTAGAGGTAATGCTGAATTTGATCCGCGTTTCACTAGGCGGAATTGCACAATTTTTAATCGGGACCTCAAGCTGGGTTTTCCTTATGAGGATCATGTCTGAATTTGGGAGTGAAGTACTGGCAGGGTATACCATTGCTATCCGTGTCATGATGTTCACCTTTATGCCGGCATGGGGAATGAGTAATGCAGCTGCTACCCTGGTGGGCCAGAACCTGGGAGCCCAAAAGCCGGAGCGCGCGGAGAAATCGGTTTGGCTTACCGGAAAATACAACGCCTATTTTATGCTATTGGTATCCCTGGTGTATTTGTTTTATGCAAAGGAAATCATCGGCTGGTTCAACAGTACGGACAGTGTTGTGGAATATGGGTCCTTGTGTCTGCAAGTAGTTGCAGCGGGCTATATTTTCTATGCTTATGGTATGGTAGTATCGCAGGCGTTTAATGGAGCTGGGGATACCCGTACCCCAACCAAGATTAATTTTATCGCATTCTGGATATTTCAGCTCCCCTTTGCGTATCTGGCCTCCTTTACCTTTGATTTAGGAGCCCTTGGTGTCTTTTTAGCGATTACGCTGGCCGAGGTAATGTTATCTGTGATCGCCATAATCTGGTTTCGGAAGGGACACTGGAAAAAGGTGGTGGTTTAACCTAATTTCGTACCTTTATTTCCATTAAATAAAGACCTGGCACAAAGATGAAAAAAGGACTAAACACCATATGCACTCAGGAAGGTGAGATTAAGGATAAGGAATTTAAAGGGGCTATTTCACCCCTATATATGAGCACATCCTATGCCTTTGAAGATGTAGATATTAAAAGGTATCCCAGATATTTCAATACTCCTAATCAGATGGCTCTTGCCAAAAAGATTGCTGCCCTGGAAAAAGCTGAGTCAGCTTTGATCTTTGGCAGCGGTATGGCTGCTATTAGTACTAGTTTATTGGCATTCTTAAAGCAGGGAGATCATGTTGTTTTGCAGAATATGTTATACGGGGGAACATTTAACCTGGTAACGGAACAATTTGAAAAGTATGGCATTTCCTATTCCTTTACTGATGGGCTGGAAATAGCCGATTTCGAGGCGAAAATTCAGGAAAACACCAAGGTAATCTATATTGAGACCCCTTCCAATCCGTTACTTACTATTACCGACCTGAAAGCGGTAGCCAATCTCGCCAGGAAACACGGACTAGTATCTATGATAGACAACACATTTGCCAGTCCGGTAAATCAAAATCCTATTGAATTGGGGATTGATGTGGTGATCCATAGTGCTACAAAATATATGGGCGGGCACTCCGATATTTGTGCAGGAGCGGTTGTTTCAACAAACGAAAGTATAGAAAGGATTTTCAAGCTTGCGAAAAACCTGGGAGGCAGCCTGAGCGATTATACAGTTTGGTTGTTAGAAAGGAGTATCAAGACCATGGGGATACGTGTACGGGCACAGAACGAGAACGCACAGGTTTTAGCGGAA
>CBDUAW010000101.1:0-7633 GCA_965365215.1 uncultured Eudoraea sp.
AGGCTTTCTGATCGGTATCCTGATTATGGGGTATTATACCGGTACTTTCGATTTTGAATCCTTGAATAATCCCGAGGGAAGTGCAATCCTTAGCTGGGCCTCCACCTCCTTTATGGGATTATCAGTACTTACCTGGGGCTTGATCCTTATATTTATTGGTGGCGCGGGAAAATCGGCCATGTTCCCGCTACATATCTGGTTACCCGATGCCATGGAAGGCCCTACCCCGGTATCTGCCTTGATTCATGCTGCTACCATGGTGGTGGCAGGGGTGTATTTGGTAGCCCGCTTATTCCCGATGTACTACTTTATTGAGGAGGGCTTTGCCTTGCAGATCGTTGCTTTTGTTGGAGCTTTTTCAGCCTTATTCGCCGCCATTATAGCCATTACCCAAACCGACATTAAACGGGTGCTGGCTTTTTCAACAATGTCACAGCTTGGATATATGATGCTGGCACTGGGGGTTTCAGGATATGAAGGAGATGACGGCCTGGGTTATATGGCCTCCATGTTCCACCTCTTCACTCATGCCATGTTTAAAGCCTTGTTATTTCTATGTGCAGGGTCTATTATTCATGCGGTGCATAGTAATTTTCTGCAGCACATGGGCGGTTTGCGAAAATATATGCCCATAACACATATTACATTTTTGATTGCGGCATTGTCAATATCAGGAATTCCTCCCTTTGCCGGATTTTTCAGCAAGGATGAAATCCTTGTAGCTGCTTTTGAGCACAATAAACTGATTTATGCGGTTGGACTAATAGTAGCCGGACTGACAGCCTTTTATATTTTCAGGATCTATTTCGGAATATTTTGGGGTAAAGAGAGGGCATATCAAACCAAACCCCATGAATCTTCCGCTTCTATGGCCTGGCCATTGATAATTTTAGGAGGACTCAGCCTCTTTGCCGGATTTATTCCATTTAATCAATTCGTTACAGCCGACAAATCCATTTTCGAAATCCATTTAAACTACCCCCTGGCAAGTGTTGCTGTTTTAGCTGGAGTTTTAGGAATAGGATTTGCCTGGAGACTTTATAAATCAGAAAATGAACTGCCAGATAGACTCGCTGAATTTTTTGGAAAATTGTATCAGTGGACCCAAAACAAATTCTATTTCGATGAGTTGTACCTCTTTGTAACAAAAAATATACTCTTTAAGTGCATCGCGGCCCCCTTTGCAAAATTTGACAGGAAAATTGTTGACGGAACTATGGTTGGTTTGGGAAAAGTTACTGTTGGCTCTTCCGGTAAAATAAAAAAGGCCCAGTCCGGAAAAGTTCAGGACTACGGATTGGCTTTTGTTGCAGGGGCCATAATTCTGGGGATTCTATTCATTTATTTATGGACCAATTAAACTATTAAAATGGATATCTTATCACTATTTATTCTTGTTCCGCTACTCACAGTCCTGGTGTTGGTGTTTGTTAAGGATTTAAAGCAGGCACGAATCGTATCCATGATAGGAAGTCTGGTACAACTTGGAATGTCTATAAATTTAATATTTGCCTACTTCCGCGAAAGGTCCGTGAATGATGAAATCATGGTCTTCACAAGGGATATTGTCTGGTTCGAGACTTTCAACATTCACTACGCTATTGGAGTAGATGGTATTTCGGTAGCACTATTGTTACTGACTTCTATTGTAGTGCTTGCCGGCGTATTTATTTCGTGGAAAATCAGTGACTTGCCCAAAGAATTTTTTATCTCACTTATTGTGCTTTCCATAGGGGTTTATGGTTTCTTTATTTCGCTCGACCTCTTTACCATGTTTGTGTTTTTTGAAATTGCTGTTATCCCAATGTATTTACTGATTGGTATTTGGGGATCCGGGCCTAAAGAGTTTTCAGCAATGAAATTGACCCTGATGCTGATGGGAGCCTCGGCCATTCTTTTGGTAGGGATCCTTGGTATCTATTTCAACTCCAATGCAGACGGCGGGGCCTTAACTTTCAATATCCTCGAAATAGCGAAGGTCTCAATACCGCCTGAGGTGCAAAGTATATTTTTCCCGCTGACATTTGTGGGCTTTGCAGTGATTGGAGCACTTTTCCCGTTTCATACCTGGTCCCCGGATGGCCATGCATCGGCCCCAACTGCAGTTTCAATGTTGCATGCCGGGGTACTCATGAAATTAGGAGGGTATGGTGTTTTTCGGGTTGCCTTATATCTACTTCCGGAAGGCGCTATAGAATGGTCATGGATATTTATCGGCCTGTCGGCTTTTGGAGTCATATACGGAGCCTTTGCAGCAATCAGGCAAACAGACCTGAAATATATTAATGCCTATTCCTCAGTTAGCCATCTGGGTTTAGTCCTCTTTGCGCTACTAATGTTTAACAAAACTGCATGGAACGGGGCCATTATCCAATCGTTAAGTCACGGGTTTATGACAGCTCTTTTCTTTGCCCTGATTGGAATGATCTATGAGCGAACGCATACAAGGGAAGTTTCAAAACTAGGCGGACTGTTAAAAGTAATTCCTTTTATTGCGGCCATTTATGTTATTGCCGGTTTAGCTTCCCTTGGGCTCCCGGGGTTTAGCGGTTTTGTGGCCGAGATGCACATATTTGTTGGTGCTTTCCAACATGAAGACATTTTTTATAGGGTTGCTACCATAATATCGGTATCTGCTATCGTGGTAACTGCAGTTTATATCCTCAGGGTGGTGGGCTTAATGTTGATGGGGCCGGTTCAAAAACCGGAATATCTGACCCTTCCAAGGGTTACGTGGTTTGAGAAAACCGGGATACTCTTATTGCTTATTCCTATTGTAGCTATTGGCGTAGCCCCGTTGTGGTTAAGTGAAATGATTTATGAAAGTCTATCCCCTTTTATACAGGGATTATTATAATTCAGAACTATGAATTGGCAGAGTTTTTTGGTAATGAGATTTGAAATTGTTTTGCTGGCAATTGCATTAATACTGCTCCTTTCTGAGATTTTTGTTTCGGCAAAAAGAAAACAGAACCTTATTCAACTGGGCATAGGCTTATTTGCGATCCACACAGTGGTAGGTTTCTTTCCCATGAATGAAAGTAATCTCTTTGGGAATATGTTCAGGACAGATGGTTTAATCCAATTAATAAAAAATATGCTGAACCTGGCTGTCCTTATTGTATTGTTGCAATCTGCCGATTGGCTAAAGGAGCGTATTTTCCCTCAACAAAGAGGAGCGGAATTTTTTGTGCTGTTATTTTCATCTTTAATGGGGATGTATTTTATGGTGTCTGCAGGAGACTTCCTGATGTTCTATCTGGGATTAGAATTGTCTACCCTGCCGCTGGCCGCGTTGGCAGCGTACGAGACCTATTCCCGGAAATCGAGCGAGGCGGGTATAAAACTTATTTTGTCTGCTGCCCTGGCCTCAGGAATATCCTTATTTGGCATTTCCTTCCTTTACGGAACCGGAGGCTCTATCTATTTTCAGGACCTGGCAATGAACCTTTCTTCAAGTCACCTGAGTTTGCTCGGGATGATCCTCTTCTTTGCGGGACTTGCTTTTAAAGTATCACTTGTGCCTTTTCATTTTTGGACAGCAGACGTTTATGAAGGAGCCCCAATAGGAATTACCTCTTATTTATCAGTTGTTTCAAAAGGCGCAGCCGCTTTTGTGCTAATGGTAATCCTTTTTACAGTATTAAGGCCCATGATGGAAGTATGGGAAAACATGGTTTACTTTCTAGCTATACTTACCATGTTCGTGGGTAACCTGTTTGCGCTGCGCCAAAAGAATATGAAACGTTTTCTGGCCTTTTCATCAATAGCGCAAGCCGGATTTATTCTTTTGGGAATTGTTACGGGAAGCCAACTAGGAACAGCTACCGTAGTATATTTCCTGCTTATTTACATATTTTCCAACCTTGCAGCATTTGGCGTTATCCAGGCTATTTCCCTGAAAACCGGAAAGGAGAATATGGAAGACTATGAAGGTCTTTACCGGACGAATCCCAAATTGAGTTTAATCATGATGCTGGCACTTTTTTCACTTGCCGGGATTCCCCCGGTAGCAGGTTTCTTCGGGAAGTTCTTTTTGTTTACCGCAGCCGCTAGTGAAGGTTTGTTCTGGCTGGTATTTCTGGCAGTGGTAAACGTCACCATTTCACTGTATTACTACTTACTGGTAGTAAGAGCGATGTTTCTCAGGAAAGGAACTGAACCAATCCCGTTTTTTAAGAATTCACTTTATATGAGAATCGGACTTACTATTTGTGTATTGGGCATTCTGTTACTGGGTATATACAGCCCGGTTTACGATTATATTTACGAGTTGAGCAGCAAATTAAATTAAGGAATCATGGCCTTAGGAGGACGACATTTATTTGGCAGTATAGATGAAACAAGGGTGACTTTTGTTGAAAAGAAAGTTACGGAATCTCGTGCAGCATTTTTAAAGGAATTACTTGAACACAATGGCTTTGAGGTGCTTCTTCAGGAAGAAAAACGAGCCTCCGAAGAGGAGCCTCAACTTTATACCGTTGCAGTAACCGATATGGTTTTTAATCCCACCATTTGGGTCTATCAGCGCAGGTTAAAGACCCTGGACGGACATAAAGTAAGCCCGGACTACTGGCATCAGCGGACTGAAAAGACGCACCCACAATATTGGAGTTTTCCAAAACACAAAAAATAACTACTGGGTTAGATAGGTCTTTTTTGACAAGATCTTGATTTTTAGAGCTTCTGGTCGAATTTAACAGCATTTTATACCGCTATGGTAAGGTATTTGCTACCTTTATAATTAAAAATCGGGGCTATGAAGTCTTACAAACTATTGTTTTTTCTTCTTTTTCTGCCAATTTTTGCTCTGGCCCAGACCGATCTGCCCAGGACACAACCCCTTAAGATTGAAGCAGACAAAAAATTAGATATCAAAAGTTCCCCAAATAAGGGAACCGCTCTGAATATGCCCTCCGTTATTGAGAAATCGCCTAATCTGAACCTTAACGAAAGAAAGGTAAAAATGCTCCCGGAAAAGGAGCTAAAGCAGGCCGGATTTGATATGAAAATAGATCCTAAAGTAGGGGAGGCCGAAAAAGGAAAGGGAAACAAGCATTTTGGAGATATGTATCTCGGTGATGTTAAAACGAGTTCAAAATTCATAGGTGTTGTGTGCAGGGACCATGAATATGTAGATGGCGACCGGGTTAAGATCTATGCCAATGATGCAGTGGTTGAACCTAATATTCTCCTCACCAGTAGTTTTAAAGGGATAAACCTCAACCTTGATAAAGGATTTAATCGACTCGATTTTGAAGCCCTTAATCAAGGTTCTTCAGGACCCAATACTGCCCAGGTAGACGTATACGACGAGAATGGAAAGCTAATTTATTCCAATAAATGGCTTCTTTCTACAGGGTCTAAAGCTTCACTAATTGTGGTAAAAGAAGACTAGTTTATCTTTTCCCCGGGTGATAGGTTTCCTCAGCCCGCTTTAAAACATCCTCTTTGTAATAGGCAGCTTCCTTAAACTGGATATCTGCATACGGTTGAGCCTGATCATTAAAATGCGGTGATGCAGGATCCCCACTTTGTCCACCTGCCAAAATGGTTTTCGCCCTAACTTTCTCCCCAAATTCTACTACGGCGACAAAACTATTACCTCGTGTTCCGTATATCTTTTTCGTATTATTGGTATAGCGTGCCCCGTAGGCAGCCAATGCCCCCCACCTGCCAGAGGCAAAGCCAATAGGAATACTTGGGAGATCGTCATTAAAAGCCTGCCTTATATCCCCATTTATTCGCTGGTATCTGTGAATATCCCCCCAAGGTACATTCCAGGTCCCATAATTGTCCTCCAGGGTTTTTAGGGTTTCTCTAAAAATAGCCAAACGCTCTTCGGGGGGCGATTTCTGACCAAAATAAGTCATCAATTCCATGTCGCTCATTTTACCTGGCCTTTCCCCTTGCCTTCCATAAATAGTTCCATAAAAGTGTGCAAGAGACATCGCAACTGCATCCTTAGCGGTAGTATAATCCCATCTACGAAGGACCTCTACGGCCTCGCTCATTTCTTCGTAATTCCCTGGAGCCATGTCATACGCTTCCACTAAACCAGGGATCAGTTTTTCAAATGCCGGTAAATATGGATCATAAGCTATTGAAATGAGGCTGTCTAAGGTAATTGCTTTCTTTGTCTGCAAAAGATCAATAGCATGCACTCCTCTGAAATTCTCACGATCTATGGACATATACCCAGGGTAATCTTCCCTTTTCGGACTGTACTGTAATGCTGCGGTAAATGGAGTTGAATTGCAATTCTGAAGCCATCCATTATCAGGATTTAAAAGTATAATATGTTCCTCAACCGGATGAAGTCCCTTCCAATCGGTTGCCGGATTACTGCCATCCACAGCTTGTGAATAATCAAAAACAGTATCCCTTATAGGAATGAAATTCCCATGGAAATAGGCAATATTCCCATCTGCATCTGCATATACCGTATTATTGGAGGAGTTGGTACGAATGTCCATCATTTTTCTAAACCCCTCGTAATTTGTTTGCTTAGTCCTAATGTACGATTGCTCCAGGGCCTTTACCGGCTCCCACATCATAGCCGTGGCCACAGGCTTTTCTCCTTCCATATGTGTAATAGGCCCGTGATGGGTTTTGTATATTGGGAAAGTCTTTGATTTCATGGAATCCCCTTCCCTGTAATTGAGGATAACTTCAGACTTTTTCACAGGTCTTGCCTCTTCCCCGTACACATAGAGAAGTTCCCCTTCTGTTTCAACCACCGTTTCCACAAATTCATCTATCACATCCGTATAGGTAGAAGTATGCATCCAGCCTGTTTTTTCATTAAACCCCTGGTAAATAAAAAACTGCCCCCAGGTAACTGCTCCATAGGCATTGAGACCTTCTTCACTAACAGCATGCACTTCTCCTCTGAAATAAAAGGAAGTATGCGGGTTAATTAACAACATGGCATTTCCGGATTGAGTCATTGCCCCAGATAAGGCAATCCCATTAGACCCCTGGGGTTCCAATTCTTCCTTGCTTTTTTCTATTTCCATCATCTCCATGGAGGGGAGTGCTAATCCCTTTTCATAAAAGCTTTTTATTTTTTCTGTGGATACCCTTTCAATATCCCCTCCAATAGAACCCTCACTAAAATACATGGGCATCCAGGGTTCAAACTTTGTCAGCAAGCGAGGCTCAACTTCTGGGTGGGTATTTAGATAGTAGTTAATCCCGTCTGCGAAGGCCAGACACAATTTCTTGAGCCACTCCGGGGCATTTTCGTACTGACGAATGGCTTCCTCCTTACTCATAAATAATCGGGCGCGTAAATCACTATAAATAGCCTTCTCCCCTTCAACTTCAGCCAATCTCCCAATGGCCCAGATGTAGTTTTGTTCCACCCTGTTGAAATCGTCCTCACATTGAGCGTAAAGCAATCCAAAGACGGCATCCGCATCTGTCTTTCCATAAATATGCGGTACGCCAAAGTCGTCCCGGATAATTGTAGTATTAGCCGCATGTTCTTCCCAACGAACTGCCTCTGGACTTTTCAGCCCCTTTGCACAGGATATTAATCCAAGGAGAAAGAAGAAGCATATATATTTCATTATGTTGATTTTTAATAGATCGTAAAATAAGAGACTTGTCCGGGATATACTAATTTTCA
>CBDUAW010000102.1:0-7558 GCA_965365215.1 uncultured Eudoraea sp.
CCCCTCTTTGACCGCGTTCAACCAGGTCCAGTCTTTGTCATCATTGGACGCGTTGACGACAACTAAAATTTGCTGCTCTCCACGCCGGTAGACCAATGTATCATCAATCACCTCCCCGGATGGAGTCATAAAATGGGTATAACAAGATTCACCTACTTCCAACCCACCGATATCGTTACCACATACACTATCCAGAAATAAGCAATACCTTAAATTAGACCCCAAATTTGAGCTTGATCCCTGTATACTGCTTCCCCCAGGTATCCTGTCACCAACATTACCACGGAGGCGATGATAAGATTCCACATTAGGGATTTCTTGGCCCCTGCAACCTTCAGGATAAGGAAGAATTCCACACACATTAAAGGTACCGTTAGGATCCAATCCACATACCTGAAAAAGGTTGGAGATTCCATGTTAGCTGCCCAGTAATCTCTCATGTACCAGTAATGAACGGCAGCAATAAATGTAATAAGTCCTGAAACCAGGATTGAAGTTCTCCACTTTCTGTCATAGCTGTTCATTGACAGAAAGAAAAAGGCAGATGCTGCCATCATGGCCATGCACCCTACAAAGAAGGTGAAACCTACATAATCATTAGTCGCTATTTTTGCTACTAATGGAATTGATGCTAAAAAATTTTCCATAAAACTAGAATTAGTTAATTTTGTTCAAACAAATGTAATAAATATTAAACATTTATTTTATAAATTTGTTACATAAATTTTTCATAAAATGAAATTTTCGTCGGGAAATATTAGCAATTTAAGTGCATTTATGCTGGTATCGACCTTTTTTTCACTTTGGATAGCCGTATATTTTGATAAAAATGCAGAAGAGATTTTGTCTTATTTTTTTGTATTTTCTTTTGGCATTTTACATGGCGCTAATGATCTTAAACTGCTTCAAAAGACGAACGAGATGGGTAAACAAACTTTTTTTTACCGTGCATTGCTAAGCTATTTAGTTGTGATTGGGGTTACAGCCCTGCTTTTTTCGCTCCTGCCTTTAGCAGCCCTGGTTTTTTTTGTACTGGCAAGTGGCTATCATTTTGGGGAACAGCATTGGGTTTCAAGAGTAAAAACGGTTTCCAGGGGCATGTGGTTGTTTTATACCATTTACGGTTTGTTAATTTTTTTCCTATTGTTTTTTTGCAATGCGACTGAGGTAGGGGGAATTATAAAAGAAGTTACCGGGATTTACCTTCCAAAGTCCTTTTTCCTATACGGTTTAATCTTTACCGGCGCCATCTCTCTCATAGGTCTAGTAAAGTTCCAAATGGAAAACAGCTTATTAAGCCCTATCCTGGAGGAGTTATTTTATCTATTGGTATTTTATGTGGTTTTCCAAACGGCTTCCCTTCTTTGGGCATTCAGTATATACTTCGTGATCTGGCACAGTATTCCCTCCCTCCTGGATCAGGTACAATTTCTCAGCGGGGAAATCTCAAAAAAGTCAATGTGGTTGTATTTAAAAACATCATTTATGTACTGGGCTATTTCAATACTTGGCCTGGCTTTGCTCTACTATTTCCTCAAAGACCAGCATCAACTCTTCCTGTCAATATTGATCTACTTCCTGGCGGCGATCACCTTTCCGCATGTACTGGTAATGACAAAACTAAAGCGTTCCTAAAAGTTAACCCGGAAACTGAAATTTGGGGTGAGTCCCAGGGAAATGCTCTCTACAGTTTCTATTTCATCCTGTTCATTTAGGCGATAATAGGTATTCAGGATATTCCTTTTGTTAAAAATATTCAAGACGGAGGCACCCACAGTGGCTTCTATCCGTGGACTGAGTTGGAAATCATAGATCGCAGAGATATCGGTACGCAAATATTCCGGTAAACGGCTACTATTGGGTTCCTGATAGTTGATAGTGGTTGGGAACACGTTTGTATTAACCGCATTTGGACCTTCTACAGGTTCAGTATAGGGTTTTCCAGATCGGTAATTAACCCCCAAGCCTACTTTTAGTCCCTGATACATATAGGTGCTTGCAAAAGTAATGGTGTGTTTTATATCAAGGTTGTTGGGAAATGAACTGGGCGTAATGTCCTCAAAGGTATAGTTGTTATCATTATAGGCGTAGCTAAGCCAGGTACTGAAATATTGATTTTTGTGGTTAATAAGAAACTCCACCCCCTTTATATCGTACTTGCCAATTTCCCCATTAAATTGCCCCTGATTTTGAAAACCTTGTGTAGAAGTACTTATCCCATCTACCAGTTTATAGAACCCTTCTATACCTAAAAACCAATTCTTCTTGTCGTAGAAGATCCCCAAGGAACCTTGTTTGCTTCTGGTAATTGGTAAATTTCGATCATCCGAAAGAATCCAGCGTCTTTTTTCAATTCCCAGGAAATTCTGTTCCAGATCTATGATCTGATTCGTGGTCTGATTCTTAAATTCCCCCAGAAGTTGTAACTGAAATGCTTTAAAAAACTTGTAGTTAAGATTGATTCGGGGCTCCGCGATAAATTCTGTAAAAGTGCCCAAATTCTCAATATAATTTAATCGTACTCCTGCCGTGGCGTTAATTTTATTATCTACTGAGGCATGATTCACCTCAGAGAATACTGCATGGGTCCTGATTACTCCCTTAACATTGCTGATAAAGGGGGGTTGGCTCACATCCGTAAAATTTGTAATCCCCACTTCTGTAAATTGATACCCAGAACTCCAATGCCATGTTGGACGCAATTCATAAGTGCCCATGGACTTAAAAGAGGATTCTTCCACTTTGTTATTCTGAAATAAGATTTGTTCCCCTCCTGCGATGGAATTTTGGGCATCCAGGTTATATCTTGTATAATAGGCGTTTAGCCTGCTTTTGAACCGATTACTCCACTGGCTTTCCAGACTCCCCCCAAAAGACAAATTGGTTTGGTCTAAAGCGCTGATATTGCGCCTGCCACTGTTTACCACCTCTTCCTCGTAATCTAGGTTATTGTTGATATTGATAAAACTGAGGCGAATTTTCTGATCCGGGGTGGGATCATATAGGATTTTTGCTGTAAAATCATAGAAGTAAAAGTTTTCCTCCCTGAGAATTTCGCTATCAGTACCCTGGGATCCTCCCTTTACCTCAGTGTCCTGAAAGGCACGGTCAAAGAACTGACTATAGGTAGGAGTATTCAGGAAGTCGGTCACGGATCTTCGGGCTGAGAACTGGACCCCAAGATTCTTTCGCAGAGGCAGCTGTCCGTAAACATCACCGCTAATTAAGTTAAATCCCGCTCCTCCAAAAAATTGTGGTTCAATGGCGTTTTTGGTTTCCATGTTGATGATGCCGCTAACCCCATCGCCGTATCGGGCACTGGTGCCGTTCTTAATGATGGTGATCTGTTCTGTGAGATAGGGATTAAAGGCGGAGATTAATCCGAAGAAGTGTCCGGATTGATACATTTTAATCCCGTCCCAAAGGATTAGGTTCTGGTCGTTCGTACCACCACGAATATTTATGTCGGATACCGTTTCGTCAATACTTTTTATCCCTGGAAGCGCCTGAATGGTTTGTAGCACGTCGGGTTCTATCAGTCCTGGGAGTATCCCAAACTCATCCTGATTGAATTGAATGCTGGCATCCGTTTCCTTGCTAAGTCCGGTAGTCAGGAATTGTGAAAGCACCACCTCCTCCAACTGCTGGTAGTTAAGGCTCATAAGAAGGGTTTTACAGGGGTCTTTCCGTACAAGGTCTTCCGCATTGACAAACTTGGTTTTGTAGCCAATATGACGAATTCTTAAAACGGCTTTCCTGGGGATATTGGTAAGGGAAAAGCTTCCATCCATGTCAGTAACCGCGGCAACATCACTTTCCAGTACTTCTATGGAGGCTCCGGGGATATTGTTTTCTTCGAAATTATCAAGGACACGAGCGCAGATATCTATAGTAGTGCTTGTGGTAATGGTGTAATAACGTTCGTTGAGCCTTTTTACCGCGAGTTGCGTCTGGGACCTAATGGCAGTCAGAATATCTTCAAGGGAGACTGCGGCAGGAATAGTAATGTTAATGGGCCGTAACTCTTCATCAATGTAACTGAATTTAATTTCGAAGCGTTCCTGCAATTGCTCCAGGTATTCCATTAGCGGGATGGAGTTTGATGCAGGGATTTCCTGGGCCAGCGACATCCGAAAGGGTGCCAGGCCAATAAAAATGATGAATAATAACCGACTAAGGCGCTTTTTCAGCATAGAACAGTACTTGTTTCCCTTCCACTTTAAATTGTATTTCTGAAGGGGCACTTAAACTCTGTAACGCCAAATTTAGGTTTGTGTTGCTAAAGGTGCCTGTGAATAATTGATCGAGATCAATATTTTCTGTTTTCACTTCAATATTGAATTGCCTTTCGAGTTCCTCCAGAACGTAGGCAAGGGGGATGCTCCTGAAGCTACTCTCTTTATTCATCCAGGAAGGAACAACCGATTCCTGGGCAGTTGTTGGGATAACTTTACCCTCAATAACCAGAAAGGCAGCACCTGCGGGTAATTTTGTTTCTTTTCCATTGTAAAGCACACTAACAAGGCCTTCATAACAGCTTACCTCAAAATATGCCTCACGCTGCTCCACATTGAATTGGGTTCCGAGAACCGTAACTATTCCTTCTTCGGTAGCAACCTGAAATTTTTTCCCTTTTGCCACCTTAAAGAAAGCCTCGCCTTCCAAAGTAATACTGCGCTCTTTATCCCATTTGCGTTCACTGTATGAGATTTGTGAGTCTGCATTTAAAAAAACTTCGGAGTTATCCGGAAGCACTACTTCCGTACGCTGCGCATAATCCGTACTTATAGATTCATTAAGGGAATTAATATAAAAATAAGAGGTAACAACAATAACGGCCACGGCGGCTGCCACGCGCATAAATTTTTGGAACGGACTAATACTGATCACTTTGGCAGTAGACCTTCCTTTTCGTTGCTGGAGATCCTCAAAAGCCTTATCTACATCAAATGACGGGGCCTGAAGCCTCCCTGAAGCCTTAATTAACCTCTGGTAGGATGCAAACTCCTCGGAATTCTCAAAGGATTTAAGCTCCTCCCCTGAGAGTTCATTGTTAAGCCATTTTGCAAGATAATTCTCTTTCATGATTTCTCACTTTACTCCTTTAAAACAATTGTAGGCCCAAAAACCCTACCTAATTTCATATTTTTTTTTCATAACGGCCTGAAACTCCCTTAAATAAGGATATATGGTCTTTACAATCCTTCAATTTGTTCTCTTAATGTTTTCAGTGCCAGATGCATTCTTTTTTCAATAGCCTTTATACTCACCCCTTCCATTTCAGCGATCTCAGCATACTTCTTCCCGTCAATTCTATTTAGCAGAAAAGTTGTTCTTTGATTTTCAGGCAGGCTTGCCAGAGCCCTGTCCAGTTTTTCCTTGTATTCCTGTTCTTCCAGGAGAAATTCCGGAGATTCATAAGAAACCTCCATTTTAGGGCTGGCATATTTATGCCTAACCTTTTCGGCTTTAATCAGGTTGAGGTATAGGTTGTTGGCCACGGTATATACATAAGATTTGGCTTTCTCCGGACTTACTTTACTGCAGTTTTCCCATAATTTTACAAAAGCTTCCTGAACCACATCATACGCCTTTTCTTCGTTGCCAAACTTATAATATATATAGTTGAATACCGTTTTGGAATTGGCCCTGAAGACGGAACTATAAACTTCCTCTTCACAAACATTGCCCATAATTGTCTGGTTATAATAGTTGGTTCCCTCCAAAGATATTTGAAAAAAAATTAAAAAGTGGGTAGGGTTTTTTAAAAGATGGTTGTTTTTAGAACGTACGAACAATAATTTATCCAAATCGTTATGAAAAAGTTTTTGAAGTTTTCAACATTTACTTTTCTTCTAAGTATGGCCCTGACGTTTACCTCATGTCAGGAAGAATTTGAAGAATTACCACAGCCAGATGAGCAGCAAACAATTATGGCAAGCTCTTCTACGGCTAAACTTATTGAAAAGACCTCTGCCAATGATGGTTCCTATGACAATATTGTTGACGGGGCCAGCTGTTTTGCAGTGCAATTTCCTTATACCGTAAATGTAAACGGTATTGACATCACAATTGATTCCAGGGAAGATCTTCACCTTATTGAAGAAATTTTTGATGAACTGGAAGAAGATGTAGATATTCTTGAAATCCTCTTTCCAATCACAATTACGCTTGCCGATTATACCGAAATAGTAATTAACAACAAGCAAGAATTGATTGAGCTGGCTGAGGAGTGTGTTGAAAATGGAGATGATGATGATATTGAATGTATTGATTTTGTTTATCCTATTACCCTTTACACTTTTGACATCAATGAAGTGCAAACCGGTAGCGTAACTGTAGAGAGCGACGAAGATTTAAGACGTTTTTTTGACGGATTGGACGCTAACGACCTTATCAGCATCGATTTTCCGGTTACCCTAAAGTTATACGATGGCAGTGAAATAGTGGTAAATAACAATGCAGAGCTTGCCATTACTATTGAAAATGCTAAGGAAGCCTGTGATGAGGACGATGATAATGATTATAATGATGATGATTTTACTCAGGAACGCCTTGAGAACCTCCTTGTAGAGTGTGCATGGCTGGTAAATGAAGTGAAAAGAAATGATATTAGCCTTACGGATCAGTATTTTGATTATGTAATGTTCTTCTCAGAAGACGGCATGGTAACCGTTAAAGACAGGATGGGTAATAGCCTAACCGGTGAATGGAGTACAAGAGTAACAGACCATGGTGTAAAGCTGAATCTTGAGTTTGATGTCTTGGTTGACTTTAACCTGGAATGGTTTGTTTACGAAGTTGGAGAAGGTAAAATTAAACTATATGAGGAGGGTGGAAACAGGATTATTATGCACAATGCGTGCGACCTGTTTAACGATGACCCTAATACCCTTCGTGAGATCCTTAAAGAATGTAGCTGGGTAATTAAGAAAGTGAAGAACCAGGGTCAAGAAATTGATCGCCTCCTTGGATACGAGTTTAATTTCTTTGCAGAAGGTATAGTTACGCTTAGCAACAGTGAAATTACCTACCAAGGTACATGGGAAATTGCCATGAATGCTCAAGGAAGACTGGTTATGGCCATAACTATAGGGGAAGAACCCGGTGTGAGTTTTGAATGGCCACTACGTGAACTTAAAAACGACCGCTTGAAATTTGTAGTGGAAGAAATAGACTATGAACTAGTCCTTCAGCGTGTATGTGATGACAACAATTCTGATGGAGATGTACCTGAGATCCGAAACATCATGATGGGTGGAGAATGGGTAGTAGCGCAGTACCAGGACAGCGGTGTAGATGAAACCCAGGATTTCGAAGGCTATGATTTTAACTTCGGAGCAGAGCATGTGGTAACGGTTTCAACCAATATGGATCCATTGCTAAACGGATTGTGGAGAGTACTGAGAAACCACGACGGGAAACTGATGGTATACCTTAACCTTGGTGATGAAGTACCCTTCGGCGAGCTTACAGAAGCCTGGGAACTGGTGTCTATCACTGCCGATAGAATTGAATTGAAAGACTGGAGTGATAATGATGCGGCAGGTACCGTTGA
>CBDUAW010000103.1:0-7552 GCA_965365215.1 uncultured Eudoraea sp.
CATAACGTTTTCGTTTAAGCAGGAGAGTTTATATGACCGCTTACAGGAGTCAGACTCAGATTTAGAGCAATTCGCGGGAACAGTGCAGAAACAACAGCAGCTAAAGTTGATGTTTGAACATGTGGACGATAGTCTTTTTGCACTATCCTTGCGCAGAGCGGAGTTGTCAGAGTTTGTAAATGAGCAGATTACGGAAGTTTACTACAATATTGATAAGTCGCTCGAAAGCATTGCAGACAACAGAATATACCAAGGGGTATCTTATCAGCAATACGTGCTGAATGCAGCAAATAGCCTGGCAGATTTTCTTGCAGGTATTTTGGACAATATGCAACAAAGCCTACAACAAGGAAAAGGATCAGGAGATTCCAAAGGAGGTTTTCAACTTCCTGATATTATCAAGAGCCAGCAGGAGTTGGGTGAGAAGTTGGGGCAATCTGGTCAGAAGGAAGGGAATCAGGGACAGCAAGGAAAGCAAGGAGAAGGCGAGGGTGAAGGAGAAGAAAAAGGCCAGGGCAAACAAAATGGCAAGGAAGGTGAAGGAGAACAGGGACAGGGCCAGGGCGAGGGTGGCGAAGGCCAGGATGGTGAAAATGGTAAATCTGGAAATCAGGACGGAGGTTTTCAAGATGGAAACGGACAGGGGACAGGACAGGAGGAATCCTTGCAGGAATTATATGAAATATACAAACAACAAGAAGCAATCAGGATGCAATTGGAAAAGCAGTTAGAGGATATGATTAATGAAGGTGATAAAAAGTTCGCACAGAAACTGATTAGGCAAATGCAGGATTTTGAGGAAGATTTGTTGGAAAGTGGAATTACGGAAAGAACTAAAAATAAGATGAACACCATTCTTTACCAGTTAATTAAATTGGAAAATGCGGCCATGCAGCAGGGGCAAAAACAGGAGAGAAAAAGCGAGACAAATGCTGGCTTGTTTGTTAACCCCTTGCAATACAATGCGGCTGACTATAAAAAGGGAAAGAATGAATTTGAAATATTAAATAGACAAGCCTTACCTTTGCGGCAAAATTACAGGAGAAGAGTAAGTAACTATTTCAACAGAGATGATTGAGTTTCACTATGAAACAGATTTTAGTTTACAAGACGAGGAACTTTATCGTAATTGGATCTGGAATGCCGTGGAATCAGAAAAAAGTAGCATAAACAAGATCGACTTTATTTTCTGTGATGATCAGTATTTGCTGCAGCTTAACTTAAAACACCTTCAGCACAATAGCCTGACCGATATTATTACCTTCCCATACCAGGAAGGCAATAATTTAACTGCGGATATATTTATATCCGTGGAAAGAGTGAAAGCGAACGCCGAGGAATATGGGGTTAGTTACGATGAGGAATTAAAAAGGGTTATGGCGCATGGGGTTTTACACCTTTTGGGATATAATGACAAACTACTAAAAGAGCAGGAAACCATGCGCGTGAAAGAAAGTCAGTGGATAAAAATGTTCCACGTGGAACAGTAGAATTATGTTTGATAAGGAGTATGATATAATTGTGGTAGGAGGAGGCCATGCTGGGGCTGAGGCGGCAGCAGCGGCTGCAAATATGGGATCGAATACACTTCTGATCACAATGAATTTGCAGACAATTGGCCAAATGTCTTGCAATCCTGCCATGGGAGGAATTGCCAAGGGCCAGATTATAAGGGAAATTGATGCACTTGGTGGCTATAGTGGCATTATAACAGATAAGTCGGCCATTCAATTCAAGATGCTTAACAAATCCAAAGGGCCAGCCATGTGGAGTCCTCGGGCTCAAAACGACAGGATGCGGTTTGCTGAGGAATGGCGCTGGGCATTGGAAGGTACGCCTAATGTAGATTTCTATCAGGAAATGGTTAAAGGCCTTTTGGTAGAAAAAGACCGTGTGGTGGGAGTTAGGACTTCCCTTGGCCTGGACGTACGGGGCAAGGCGGTAGTGCTAACAAATGGCACCTTCCTAAACGGGCTTATTCATATTGGTGAAAAGCAGTTTGGAGGAGGTCGTGCCGGGGAAAAGGCGGCAACTGGGATAACGGAGCAGCTAACTGATTTTGGATTTGATAGCGGCAGGATGAAGACAGGGACCCCGCCAAGGGTCGATGGCAGATCGTTGGATTATTCTAAAATGACAGTACAACCTGGAGACCCTGATCCGGAAAAATTCTCCTATCTGGAAACCCCAATTTTGACTGATCAACGAGATTGCCATATGACGCATACCAGCGCAGAGGTACATGATTTACTGCGCGAAGGATTCGACAGATCTCCAATGTTTAACGGTAGAATTAAGAGTATTGGGCCCAGGTATTGCCCCTCTATTGAAGATAAGATACATCGATTTGCAGATAAGGATAAGCATCAAATATTTGTGGAGCCAGAGGGATGGCAAACGGTAGAGGTCTATGTAAATGGTTTTTCTACCTCACTTCCGGAAGACGTCCAATTTAAAGCCTTAAGATCCGTAAAGGGATTTGAAAATGTTAAGTTTTTTAGGCCGGGCTACGCTATAGAATATGATTATTTTCCCCCAACACAATTAAGACATACCCTGGAGACCAAATTGGTTGAGAATCAATGGCACCACTGGATATGAAGAAGCTGCCTCTCAGGGTTTGATGGCTGGGATCAATGCGCATTTGAAAATTAACGAAAAGGATCCTTTTGTTTTAAAAAGGGACGAAGCGTATATCGGGGTTTTGATTGACGATTTGATAACGAAGGGCACAGAAGAGCCTTATAGAATGTTTACCAGCAGGGCAGAGTACAGAACGCTTTTAAGGCAGGATAATGCAGATCTGCGGCTAACCCCAAAAAGCTATGAAATTGGTCTGGCCAAAGAAGAGCGCCTAAAAAGGATGGAAGAAAAGGAACGAAAATCTGAGGCTTTTATTTCTTTTTTTAGAAACACCAGTTTTAAGCCGGAGCAGATTAACCCTATATTGGAAGAACTCTCGTCTGCTCCAGTAAAGCAGGCAGACAAAATGTACAAGGTTTTCTCAAGACCCAGGGTTACAATGCAACATATGAGACGCTTAGAGGCAGTAGAAGAATTCATTATGCAACATGAGCTGGAATCTGAGGTCCTGGAACAAACCGAGATTCAGGTAAAATATGCAGGTTATATTGAAAAGGAAAAGAATAATGCGGATAAGTTGCAGCGCCTTGAAAATATAAGAATCCCGGATAATTTTGACTACGCTCAATTAAAATCGCTTTCGTTTGAAGCCAGGGAAAAGCTGGAGGAGATTAGGCCGGTTACTATTTCTCAGGCATCACGGATTAGCGGGGTATCACCAAGCGACATTAGTGTTTTATTAGTATATATGGGGCGATAAAAAGTAGGTTCCACGTGGAACTATCGTAAGCAGCTACCTTATAAATGAAAAAATTATATCTAAAAGTTAAGGATCACGCGCTAAGCGGGGAACATTTTGAATTGCACCACAATAAGGAGAATGACTTACTTAGGACCGTTCCTGTACCCGATCATGTGGACCGCTATTACGATACCGCCAATTATATTTCACACACAGATTCCAAGGTTACCCTTACTGATCAATTATACCAATTGGTAAAACGATATTCCTTAAAGAAAAAAGAAAGGCTTCTATTAAAATATTTATTATCAAAAACTAGTGTCCTCGATTATGGAGCAGGTACTGGTGCCTTTGTAGAATATTTGCAAAATAAAGGATGGAAGGCCCAGGGGATTGAACCCAATAATAAGGCCCGGATGCTGGCAAATGCAAAAGGGGTTAAACTTCATAGTA
This sequence comes from uncultured Eudoraea sp., assembly GCA_965365215.1. GTDB lineage: Bacteria > Bacteroidota > Bacteroidia > Flavobacteriales > Flavobacteriaceae > Lentiprolixibacter. The sequence goes on from CBDUAW010000103.1 coordinate 3,779, forward strand.
AGCTGGAACAATTAAATGGGCATCAATTTAAGGTGATAACCCTATGGCATGTTCTGGAGCACCTTCCTGATTTGGACTTGGCCCTGGAAAGCTTAACGGACCTTTTATCTGACAACGGCAAGATGATTATTGCGGTTCCAAATTTTAAATCTTTTGATGCCAATTACTATAAAGAATATTGGGCCGCCTTTGATGTACCCAGACATTTGTGGCATTTCTCCAGACCATCACTGACCAGATTGTTTGAAAATAAGGGATACACTCTTCAAGATGTAAAACCAATGATTTTTGACGCATTCTATGTGTCACTACTGTCTGAAAAATATAAAACCGGAAAGAGTCGGTTTCTCCCGGCTTTTTTAATTGGGTTGTGGTCTAATCTAAGGGCATGGAACACCAAGGAGTATTCTTCCCTCATTTATGTGTTCAAAAAGACCGAAGAGTAGTTTTTAGCCCATTTCTGGCATCTTTAAGGCAAAGACGAGTAAATACCCTTCGATATATTTTTTCGGCTTACAGCGCCGCGCTTAGCCGGCCTTATTTTATAAGAAAGAACTATTGAAAACCAAATGTTCAATAGAAATTAATTATATATGGAGCTAGGCAATGATTTCCTCCAAAATTAGGGGCACAAAGAAAATTTCATTTCCCCGATGTCTGCTCAGTTGCTTTGTCTATTTTTATCCTCTCAAAACACAAATATGAAAAGGTCAATCGCAATCATAGCAATTTTCTTGCTTGCATCCTGCCAACAAAATAAGATTGGTTATGTAGATAATATTCAATTGATGGACGGTTATCAGGAAAAGATAGATATTGAAACCCGTTATAAAACCAAAACGGAAGCCTTGTCCAAGAAAAGGGACAGTATTTCCCAGGCATTTCAGATGGAGGCACAGGCATTTCAGGTTAAGGCTCAGAATATGCGCCAGGATAAAGCCCAGGAAGAGTATGCCGTTTTGCAGCAAAAGGGGCAATTTATTGGACAGCAACTACAATCTCAGGAACAACAGTTGCAGATGGCCGGGCAAACCGAAATGGACAGCCTGGTAAAAAAAGTTAAAAATGAGATCGAAGCTTATGGTAAAGCCAATGGTTATACCTATATCCTCGGCGGAGGGGACGGCGGTAGCGTTCTATATGGTGCAGAAGCCCAGGATCTTACAGAGGAAATCCTCAGTATCTTAAACGAGAAGTATAAACAATAAACCTCAATTCCTGTTCCTGGCCGGGATTATGGCTGCAATAGGAAAACCAGGAATACCGCGGGTATCAGATAGATCACCAGGGTGCGGGCTCCATCGTAATCCTTGGCAAGCCGCTGTCCAAAAAGCAACATCAGCAAAGCAATGCAGGAAAGCACAGCACCATAAAAGGCAAGAGTACTGCTTCCCCATACAACCAACTCTACAATTCCTCCAAGGCTAAGAAGACCTGCCATGACTTCAATTAGGGTAATTGTTCCCAGCAAAAAAGGAACGGTATTTTTTAAAGGGCTTTTGGCAAAATGATCCACAAGCCAGGCCAGGTTCCCCTTCCAATCAAGCACTTTATCAAATCCGCTTTGGAGAAAGGTAACACTTAAAAAAATCAAGAGTAATAACTCCGCAGCGTGGGTCATTAAGGCATCCATAGTAACTAATTTATGTTGTAGATTTAATCTCGCTTGGTTTTTTATGAAGCAAACGGGTAAGTTTAATCGACAAATCCGTCAGAATGATCTTGGCATTGCCGTTTCGTTCAATATGGTAGATAGCTGATTCAAGCTCTTCAACTATTGGCATTACATTGTTCTCATGAATAAAAGGTGCAAATCGCGCTAAATCAAACCCTTCAACGTGTAGATTCATATATGCTAATTCCTGCACCTGGAAATTGATCAGCATTGCCTGCCTGATAACGGCAATACAATACTTCAGGAATTTTTTTTGCGTTTCCCTTCCGGTTTTGGCAATTTCCTCACTCCATAAAATAAGCTCGTGGATGGCAGCCTTATTCCCTTTTGCCTTAAAGGCACTTCGTACCCACTGCACAAACCACCTCTCAAAAACAAGGTCTTCAGAATCCTTGTTCATAAGATCCAGGGCTTTGTTAAAATTACCATTTGCCTCATGAGCCACTCGCATGGCCTCTTCCCGAAGCAATCCCTTTTCAACCAGGGCATTTGCGATAGATTCCTCAGCCAAAGGCGGAAAGTGCAACACCTGGCAACGCGATTGTATGGTCTGCATTAGTTGTTCCTCATCTTCCACAATGAGGATGATCACTGTCTTTTCCGGGGGCTCCTCTATTAGTTTTAATAATTTATTCGATGCCGGGATATTCATCTTCTCGGCCATCCATATTAGTAATACCTTATAGCCTCCTTCATAAGATTTGAGAGATAATTTTTTTACAATATCATGGGCTTCATCTACACCTATTTGTCCCTGTTTTCGTTCTATCCCAATAAGCTGATACCAATCGAAGAGATTACCATAAGGCTGCTCCTTGATAAATTGACGCCATTCGGCCATGAAGTGGTCGCTTACGGCATGCGATTTTACTTTGTCTGTATTAGACACCGGAAATGTAAAATGAAGATCCGGGGGACTCAGGTTTTCGCATTTCAAGTTGCAGCTGGCATTAGTTCCGTTGTTTTCGCCATTTTCATTTGCACATAGGATGTATTGCGCATAAGCAAGAGCGGTAATAAGGGTCCCGGATCCTTCCGGCCCTACAAACATTTGGGCGTGCGGGATACGCCCCGCATCGGCACTAAACGTTAAATGGCTTTTAATATGTGCCAGTCCCAAAACATCCTTGAATAACATATCCCAAATATAATCTATTTGTAATTCTCACTTTGAATTAATTCCCCTATGTCTTTATGAACGGGGGATAAATATTTACATTTGGTTTTTCTTAATAATTTTTGATATGACAACGGTAGACAACTATAATTTTGAAGGGAAGAAAGCACTGATAAGGGTAGATTTCAATGTTCCCTTAAATGAGGCTTTGGAGGTAACAGACACCAACCGTATCGAGGCAGCCAAACCCACGATTATAAAAGTATTGGAAGATGGTGGCAGCGCTGTACTGATGAGCCATTTGGGAAGGCCTAAAGGAAAAAGGGTGCCCGAAATGTCGTTGTCTCACATATGTGAAAAGGTCTCTGAAATTATTGGGGTAACTGTAAAATTTGTTGATGACTGCGTAGGGGAAAAAGTGGCTAATGCTGTGAATTCCTTAAAAGATGGGGAGGTGCTTCTCTTGGAGAATCTGAGGTATTACGAAGAGGAAACAAATGGCGACGATAGCTTTGCCGCACAATTAGCACAATGGGGAGATTTCTACGTTAACGATGCCTTTGGGACCGCACATAGGGCACACGCCTCAACTACCATTGTGGCTAAATATTTTTCTGGGAACAAATGCTTTGGATACCTCCTGGCCAAAGAGATCGAAGCAATTGATAAGGTAATGCGATCTGGGGAAAGCCCAATAACTGCAATTCTGGGCGGAGCAAAGGTCTCATCAAAAATTACCATAATCGAAAACATACTGGATAAGGTAGACCACCGATTATTGGAGGAGGGATGACCTACACCTTTGTAAAAGCCCGGGGCGGAAATATTGGGAATTCCATTTGCGAAGACGACAAAATGCCTCTTGCATTAGATATTTTAAAGCAAGCAAAAGCTAAAAATGTCCAAATACATATACCAGTAGATGAGGTTGCAGCAGACGATTTTAGTAACAATGCTAACACACAAATTTGCGATATTAATG
>CBDUAW010000104.1:0-7539 GCA_965365215.1 uncultured Eudoraea sp.
ATCTGTAAACCAAAAACAACTGGAACACTGGCAATGGATGGCCGCCTACTACATGTGCACCCTGGGGGAGGTGTTCCGCACCGCACTTCCTGGTGCTCTGTTATTGGAAAGTGAAACCCTGGTGCTTAGAAATAAACTCAATGAAGTACAGGAGGCCGATCTGAGCGATGACGAGTTTATGGTGTATGAGGCCTTGCACCACCAGGATACTTTAAAGATCAAAGACATAATGGAGATTACAGGAAAGAAGACCATTTTGCCTATCCTGAATAAACTCCTGTCCAGGGAAGTTATCCAACTAAGGGAGGAACTCTATGAGCAATACAAACCGAAAATGGTTCGCTATGTGGATCTTAGCGAAAAGTATGAGGAAGAAAGTGAACTGGAATCCCTGCTCGACACTTTAAACAGAGCACCAAAACAAACCCAGGTGCTGCTTAGTCTTTTTCAGCTCAAAGCAAGTACCAAAAAGCCAATTAAAATAAAGGATCTGGAAATTGAAAGCGGTGGTTCAGTTGCTGTCATCAGGGCGCTAGTAAAGAAAGGAATTCTAAAAGAGTACTCCCGGAGAAAAGACCGCGTAATTTTTGAAGGTGATCATGTAGTTGCTGCCAAAGGCTTAAATCAACACCAGGAGGAAGCCCTGGAACAGATAAGAAGGGAGTTTTCAAAAGACAAAATAACTCTGCTTCACGGGGTAACGGCTTCGGGTAAAACAGAAATTTATATTCACCTAATCAAGGAAACGCTGGCCGCAGGTAAGCAGGTATTGTATCTCTTGCCCGAAATTGCCCTCACCACACAACTTATAGCACGGCTTCAGCAGTATTTCGGACCGCAAATATCAGTATATCATTCTAAATACAATGCTCAGGAAAGGGTTGAGGTCTGGAATAATGTCTTGCAGCAAAAAACAAAAGCACAGATCGTCATAGGAGCCCGCTCAGCGCTTTTTCTGCCCTTTTCTGCCCTTGGATTGGTTATTGTTGATGAAGAGCATGAAATGTCTTTTAAACAGTTCGATCCGGCACCGAGGTACCACGCCAGGGATGCGGCAATTGTTCTGTCCAAATTACATGACAGTTCTGTTTTGCTCGGATCGGCTACTCCAAGTATTGAAAGTTATCACAATGTAAATTCCGGTAAATACGGCTATGCAAGGATATCAAGGCGCTATGGGGAAGTTCTGATGCCCGATATTGAATTGGTAGACCTGAAGGAAAAGTATCGCAAAAAAAAGATGCAGGGGCACTTCTCTGACCGATTAATAGCGGAAATAACCAATACCCTTGAATTGGGGGAACAGGTGATCCTCTTTCAAAACCGAAGAGGGTATGCACCTATAGTCAGCTGCACTACCTGCGGCCATTCCCCGCAATGTCCTAATTGCGATGTGAGCCTTACGGTTCACAAAAACCGGAATCAGTTGCGATGTCATTATTGCGGGCACCATGCGGTAATTCAGAAATCATGTGAGGCTTGCGGAAGTTTCACTCTGGAGACCAAGGGTTTTGGTACTGAGCAAATAGAACAGGAATTACAATCTCTTTTTCCTGAAGCGCAGATTGGACGCATGGACCTAGATACTACCCGTGGGAAATATGCCTATGAAAAAATCATCAATTCGTTTGAAGAACAGGAGATTGATATCCTGGTGGGAACCCAGATGGTAACGAAAGGCCTGGATTTCAGGAATGTGAACCTGGTAGGTATTATGAATGCGGATGCCCTCCTGAATTTTCCCGATTTCAGAGCTCATGAACGCAGTTATCAACTAATGACACAGGTGGCCGGCAGGGCAGGGCGCACCAGGAAGAGGGGAAAGGTCATTATCCAATCATACAATCCCTACCATCAGATCTTAAAGCAGGTTTCAACGGGCCAATACGAGGAGATGTACAGGGAACAGTTATATGAGCGGGAACAGTACCACTATCCTCCAGTAAACAGAATTGTGAAGATCACATTGAAACACAAGGATTTCAATAAGCTTAATGAGGCCTCGATGTGGTTTTCAAAGGCGCTGAGGGCACAATTTCATTTTCCGGTTTTAGGCCCGGAATACCCCCCTATTCCAAGGATTAGAAACCAGTATCTGAAAAACATCCTCATCAAAATACCAAAGACCGCCCCTCTGGCTAAAACGAAAAATAGCATTAAAAGAATTGAAAATTCCTTTAATGCCATTTCTCAATATAAAGGTGTTCGGATAATCTACAATGTAGACTATTTTTAACTAAACATTGCTCAGGGCCTCTGCCAGTTCCGATTTCTTATTTCTACTTAATGGGATAGACCTTCCGCTAACTTCTACATTTTTACTGTTGAATTTTTCAATCTTCTCCAGATTTACAATGTAGGATTTGTGAATTCGCAGGAATTTTTCCGCCGGAAGTTGCTTTTCAAAAGCCTTCATGGTAGAAAGGATAACAATATTCGCCTCGTCCGTAACAAGTTTAATATAGTCTCCAAGAGCCTCTATCCACTTAATATCGTTCAGGATAACCTTTCTTTTCTTAAGGTTACTCTTTACAAAGATATGCTCCTCATCCTCAGCAACCTGATGCATTTGCTCATACTTGGTGACAGCTCTTTTCACAGAGGCATCAAAACGAGCCATGGTAATCGGTTTGTGGAGGTAGTCCGTTACGTCATAGTCGAACGCCTTGAGGGCATAATCGGGTTTTCCTGTTATTAAAATTACCTGAGGGCGGTTTTCCAGTGACTCCAAAAGGTCAAAACCACTTATAATAGGCATTTCTACATCCAGGAAAATCAGGTCAATCTCATTGTTCTTGATGCCGTTTTTCGCTTCTATCGCATTGCTGTAGTCGGCTACGAGGGTCAAGTTGGGATGATTATTTACCAATTTTGCAACTGCCATACGCTGCATTGATGAATCATCAACAACGATACTTCTTAATTTCATAAATGGTTGATTTGTGGGGTTAAATCATCGACAAATTACTGAAAAAACAGGTTCAACTACAACAAAAGTTGTAAACAATGTTTAGAAAACTGTATAGATGGCGATGACCATACATTTTTAAAGTTTAGGTTAAGTTTATTTTTATGATTCTTATGCTTAAACGAAGAATTTTTTGTTTTCTTGTGTTTACTGCGAAATATTCTTACTTTTGCGCTCCTAAAAAACATTAGTATTATGAACAATTATGAAACTGTTTTCATTTTAAATCCCGTTCTATCAGATACTCAGATAGAGGAAACAGTTAAGAAATTTGAGGATTTCTTAAAAAAGCAAGGAGCCAAGATGGTCTCCAAGGAAAATTGGGGGCTCAAGAAATTGGCCTACCCCATCCAGAACAAGAAAAGTGGTTTTTACCATTTGTTTGAATTTCAAGCTCCAGGGGAAGCAATTAATCCCTACGAGCAGGAATTCAGGAGAGATGAGCGTATTATGCGCTTTCTTACTGTAAAGTTAGACAAGCATGCAATTGCATGGGCGGAGAAGAGAAGAACCAAATTAAAAGCTAAAGCGTAAGAAAGATGGCAACACTACAGCAACAAGCAAAAGGTAAAAAAGATGGGGAAATCAGATACCTGACTCCTTTAAACATCGAAACCAACAAGCAGAAAAAATATTGCCGGTTTAAGAAATCGGGAATAAAGTATATTGACTATAAAGATCCTGATTTCCTTATGAAACTGGTAAACGAGCAGGGAAAACTCCTTCCTCGCAGGCTTACGGGGACATCCCTTAAATACCAGAGGAAAGTGGCCCAGGCAGTGAAACGTGCACGTCATCTTGCCTTAATGCCTTATGTAGGAGATTTATTAAAGTAAAAAGAAGCGGAATATGGAACTAATATTAAGAGAAGACGTTCAGAATCTAGGATTTAAAGACGACCTCGTAAAGGTGAAAAACGGCTATGGCCGAAATTATCTCATTCCGCAAGGCCTGGCTATTCTGGCAACACCTTCTGCAAAGAAAGTGCTTGCTGAAAATATTAGGCAGAAGGCTCACAAGGAAAAGGAAATTGTTGACGCGGCCAATAAAACTGCAGCTGCATTAAAAGAGCTGGAAGTTAAAATTCCCGCTAAATCTGGTGCAGGAGACAAACTTTTTGGCTCCGTTACAAATATGGATTTGGCAGCAGTCCTTGAGAAGGAAGGCCATGAAATAGATAAAAAGTATATCGCTATTAAAGGAGGCACAATTAAACGAGTTGGGCCCTACGAAGCGGAAATCCGTTTACACCGAGATGTAATTGTGGATTTTCCATTTGAAGTTGTAGCCGAAGCAAAATAGGAATACACAAAATATAATTACAAAAGAGCTATGGAAACATAGCTCTTTTTTTATACCTTTTGTAACCAAACCAAAACCTAATCCAATGAAACTCAAATTATGTAGTATCGTTGCATTGTTACTGTTTTCAGGCATTGCAACAGCACAGGTGACAACCTCCAATATCCGAGGTACCGTACAAGACGATCAGGGGGAACCCCTGCTGGGGGCAAATATAGTTGCCGTACACACTCCAACAGGTACTAAATACGGGGTGATTTCCAACGAGGATGGACGATTTAATTTGCAGAACCTTAGGGTGGGGGGGCCTTATGAGGTAACCATATCCTATATTGGCTACAGGACCAAGTCCCAGGATGATATTTTTCTTTCCCTGGGGAAGACCTTTAACATTGAAGCCATTCTGATTTCGGAAAGTCAGGCGCTCGATGAGGTGGTAGTAGTGGTTGACGGCACAGGGACTTTCGGGAGCGACCGTACCGGGGCTGAAACCAGTGTAGGCCGTCGTGAACTTACCCGTCTTCCAACTATATCAAGATCGGCAAGTGATTTTATAAGGTTAGATCCTTCTGCTTCCTCTGGAGCCTCAGGACTTTCTTTCGGAGGTAGAAACGACCAGTATAATAATTTTTCACTCGATGGGGCCATTTTCAACAATCCCTTTGGGCTCGATGCTGCTACCCCGGGAGGACAGACGAGTGCACAGCCTATTTCGCTCGATGCGATAGACCAGATTCAGGTTACCACTGCTCCATATGACGTTACATTGGCCGGCTTTACCGGAGCTTCCGTTAATGCGGTTACCAAAAGTGGTACCAATGAATTCTACGGAACAGCTTACGGATTTTTCCGGAATGATGACCTTACCGGAGGGAAGATCAATGGAGATGACGTATTTAAAACCGGCCTGGAACAGTATCAATACGGATTTAGTATTGGAGGGCCTATTGTAAAAAATAAATTATTCTTCTTTGTAAATTTTGAGCGCGATGAACTCACCGAACTTGGAACCGATGGTTTTGTGCCTAACACGGGTACCGGGGCCATAAATGAGAGCCGGGTGCTGGAGTCCGATTTCCAGCTGGTAGATAATTTGCTGAGACAGGTGGTTATTGGACAGGATGCCCAGGGGGATGATATTTTCTACAACCCTGGCCGATATGAAGGATTTAATTTTGATCAGGAATCCACAAAAGGGATTATCAAACTCGATTGGAATATTGACGATAATAACAGGCTGGCCATTATCTATAATTTCCTGGACGCTTCCAAGGGCAAACCCGCTAATCGTGATGCTATTACATTTCGTGGCCCAAGCACACAGACCTTACAGTTTGAAAATGCCGGCTATGAGATCAATAATAAAATCCAATCCCTGCAACTCGAATTGAACTCCACCATTACAGATGAGGTAACCAATAAACTGCAAATAGGATATACGCATTTTGATGATTTCCGGAATCCGTTTTCAAGTCCGGCACCCAGTATTGTAATCCTGGATGATACCGGAAGTTCTAATTATATAATCGGGGGGCATGAACCCTTTTCAATCAACAATCGTTTGGATCAAAAGGTATTTCAGGTCACCAATAACCTTAATTTCTTCAAAGGGGATCACACCTATACGGTAGGGTTTTCATTCGAGAAGTTCCAGTTTGATAATTCCTTTAACCTCGGGGCCTATGGGGCTCAGGGCGTATTCTTCCCTACCACAACCATTACGGACTTTCCGAATTTTGCAAGTTCCGGAGCCCTGCAGCAGGCCTTTAATGATGCCATTGCAGCCGATAGAAATTTCAACGCCAATGGTACCGGAAACCCTGGTGGCTGGGCATTGGCGGAGACTAACGTAGGACAACTCTCTTTTTACTTGCAGGATCAGTGGGATGTTACAGAGAATTTTAAACTCACCTATGGGATACGATTCGATAAGCCACTATATTTTGATACGGCTGATAAGATTCGGGAAAATATTGAGCGCAAAGGTGGGGCCATGGGCACCTATATTCCATCCATCCAATATTTTGATCCGGATACAGATGAACCTATTTTTCTGGATTCAGAAAAACTGCCCAATAATGATTTTCTGGTTTCTCCCAGGGTTGGTTTTAACTGGGATGTTAATAACGATAATTCCCTTCAGCTACGAGGAGGCTCCGGTCTCTTTACGGGAAGATTCCCATTTGTGTGGCTGGGAAACCAGGTACAAGGGGTAGATTTCTTCTTCTATCAACTTGTTGATCCTGATTTTCAATGGCCGCAGGTATGGCGAACCAATGTAGGAGCAGATAAGCGCTTTGAAAATGGTTTGATCTTAACAGCAGATGTATCTTATACTAAAGACATTAATGCTGCCCACGTACAAAACTGGGGTCTAAGCTCCCCATCGGAAACACTTAACGGGGTTGATAACAGGGCGGTGTACGCGGATACTGACAAATCACAGATTTTCGGCGGACCAACAAGTGCCTTTGTATTTACCAATTCGGATAAGGGACGTATCTGGAACGCATCGCTTAAGGGACAAAAATCCTGGGACAATGGGTTTTATACGATGCTGGCATATAATTACCTCAATGCAAAAGAAGTAAACTCTATTGATGCGGAGATTACAGGAGATGCATTTGCTGGTAATGGAATAGTGGGCAACGCCAATAATGATGTGCTGTCATTCTCCAGGTACGGGGATACCCATCGTTTTATTGGGGTGATCTCCAAAGAGTTTTCCACAGGAACCACCGTCTCTACCTTTTTTGAGTACGCCCAGAGTGGCAGGTATCGATATATTTACGGAGGAGATATCAATAACGATGGTTCCAGTATTAATGACCTTCTCTATATCCCCACGGCCTCGGAAGTGAATCAAATGACTTTTAGCGGTCCCGGGCAGGCGGAAGCCTTTGAAGCCTTTATTCAACAAGATGATTATCTAAGTGGGAGAAGGGGGCAGTACGCCGAAAGGTACGGGCCCTTGGCCCCATGGCGCAGCAGCTGGGACGTGAAGATATTACAGGATATCAGATTAAATGACAAAAATAAGTTTCAGTTAAGTTTGGATGTTCTCAATTTTGGCAACCTCATTAATTCCAACTGGGGAGTTGTGGAAGGCCCCGATTTTGATCAACTCCTGGGGGTTTCTGTTGACGACAGTAACAATCCAACCTATACCTTTGATGTAAACCGAAGGGAAACTTTTAGCGCCATCACCAGCGCCATTTCCAGATGGAGGGCTCAGCTGGGTGTTCGCTATATTTTTAACTAAGGAATAA
>CBDUAW010000105.1:0-7485 GCA_965365215.1 uncultured Eudoraea sp.
TTCAGGCCTTGAAAGGAGTAGAGGCTGTGAAACAAGGCTGGATTGCTTCTGAAGGGAAGGACGGATCATTTTCGGAAGCTGTAATTCTTAAATATGATCCAAAGGTAATATCCTTGAAAACCCTGATTGAAATACACCTGCACACGCATAAAAGCACTTCCAATCACAGCATGCGTAAAAAATATAGGTCGGCAGTGTATGCCTTTAGTCAACCACAATCCAATACAGTTAGCCATAATCTGGAGGTCCTGCAAAAGGATTTTGCGTCCCCGCTTGTAACCAGGGTGTTGCCTTTTAAAGCCTTTAAACCCTCAGCTGAGGAGTTTCAGGAATATTACCGGAAAAACCCGGAAAAACCGTTTTGTGCGCGACATATAAACCCTAAGCTGCAATGGCTCTTAAAGCATCATAGACGGGAGATGAAAAGCGCATTTGTCATAAATTAATTGTGAAAACCAAAGCATATGAGTCTTATAGAAAATTTGAAGAAATACTTTAGCCAAAAGGATAAAAGCCAGGATACCCCGCTAGCTCCTGAAGGAGTTTGCCCTAATTGCTGGGGAAAGCAAGAGTGGGATGGAGAGTATTACAAGTTTATGAAAGGACAAAAGGGAGACCCCTCAAAGGAAACCTATACTTCTTTTGTCCAGGACGTGGCCCGAAAATTAGATAAGATTACCATTCACAAGGATACCTATACTTGTGAAACCTGTTCTATTACGTATAAATAAAGCCAAAAACTTATCCCATGTGATGGATATTATTTTCCGGCAATAACGTATCTTCTGGAAAAATACTAACGTCATGTCAGAACCAGCCAAACCCAAAAAGACCCCTTTTGATTATTTTCTAACTGTTTTATCCGCCGCCACACCCTTCCTGGTGATAATCTTCGGGGCTTTAATTAACCATAACGTTACCCAAACCGAGATTGAGCTTAAAAAAATGGAAACGCAGGTGAACTCTCTGAAAACGGAAATGGAGACCAAGATTGCGCCCATAGAAGCCATGAAACCTTTTATGGATATGATGTCCGAGGATTCTACCATTACCCGGAACATTATGGGGGCCTATGGGATTTATATGCTAAAAAAGGGCAATGATTCCAAGATTGCCGCTCAAATGATAGCCTCCACACAGCAAGTACATCTCTACGATGTGCTGACCGATATAGCGGAGGATGATTCCATTGTCAGGAATTGGATTAACCGATTCAAAGACAATGCGGCAAATATAACTGCCGATCAACTGTTACTCGATTCAACCGATTCAAATCTTGAATCTTTGAGTGACTACCAAAAATACCTCCTGAGGTTAACTGGGGAGTTAGAGCGTAGCCAGTTAACTGCATCAGACAACGCGGAAGATTATGATCAAAAAGAAGCAACAGAAGAGCCCGATGGATGGATCTATATAGGGAACCGAAGTTTAAAAGCTATTGAAGACGCTAAAAAATTGATCGGGGATACCCCTGATTGGGATTTGGTCAGAGAACATACTTTTACTCTGACCACAGATGTTAATTTGAGGGAAAATAAACCCAGTCCCCCTAGTTATAGAAACGGAAAATTACTGAGGGTTTTGCAGGAAGAGACCGAATTTAAAGTTGACACTTTTACCATTGATAAAAAAGGGCACCATTGGGCACGTATTATTGTTCAATAGGTTCCTTAGGGGATTACAGTACGCGGCGCAACCATTCATAAAAATTTGATGAGATGATTAACCGAAGATCTTTCATAAAACACTCAGGGTTATTGACCTTTGCTTCTTTATTACCGGTGCCTGCCTTTACCAGGACTGGTTTGCCAAAATATAAAATGGGCCTGCAAGTGTTCACTATTCGGGACGCTATGGACAAGGATGTTGTGGGTACATTAAAACAGGTGAAAGCCCTTGGTTATGAGGACTTGGAGCTCTACGGCTTCGACCCTGAAAGGGTAGCATACTATGGCTATAAGGCGACAGATTTTAAGAGTTTATTAGATGATTTAGGGTTAACCGCATCGAGCTGTCATTATAATTTTGCTGCGTATTTCGATAAATCCGGGGACGAACTGAAACGCTATGTGGATCAATGCATCAAAGGAGCCCGACTGCTCAACATGAAATATATCACCTGGCCCTGGGTAGATCCCAAACACAGGAATCCGGAGGGGTACAAAAAACTGGCAGAAAAACTCAATCGGCTAGGGGAGCAGGTAAAAGCGGCCAATCTTGGGTTTGCCTATCACAACCACGGTTATGAATTTGAAGACCTTGGCGGACAAACAGGATACGATCTCGTGATTCAGAGAACGGACCCCGACCTGGTGAAACTGCAACTCGATTTTTACTGGGTAAAGCATTCCTCTTTAAAGAGTCCACAGCAGTGGATCCGGAATCAGGAAGGTCGGGTAGTGATGTGGCATCTTAAGGATATGGATAAGGTAACCAGAGATTATACCGAGTTGGGGAACGGATCAATTGATTATGTGGAGATACTGTCTACTATTGATACCAGCTCTCTAGAGTATTATTACCTGGAACAGGGTGGGAATTTTGCAGACAATTCCATGCAATCTATTGCGGATAGTGCTAAGTTTTTCAAGAAGAATTTACAACAATACCTCTAGCAGCCATATCGTTCACAACAGTTCTCGTTTTTCCGGTAATAAATCCCCTAATCCCCACATTTAGAATATTTTAGCACTTTAAGCGTTTAAGATATAGTAATCTCAAATTTATATTATGAAAAACCTACATCTATTCGTGAATTGCCTGCTCTTATTTTTTATTGGCACTATAGCGGTCTCTGCCCAGGGGCTTTACCAAAAAGGAGAAATTCAGCTCGATAAGAAGAAGACAATAGAAGCCTATATCTCAATAGATTATCGCTTTCCTCAACGCTTTCAAAATGACATCACGTATATCAGCCCGGAAAGCTTCGCACAACTTCAGGAAACGGGAAAAATAAAAGGAAAGAAAAAGATAAAGCTAGGCCTGAAGGACTTTTTGGGTTTTAACCTGGAAAACGGTCAACGATTTAAAGTGATTAAGTATGTAGACCTTACCAAAAAAGGCGTGGGACTCATGCCCAAGCGTATGTGCGTTGAACAAATTGCAAAAGGAAAACTAGATGCTTTCAAACTCTACAGTCATACCACTGGTAAAATCTCTTATGAACTGGCCGATGTGGTAATGGATAGCAAAATGCAGGGCGATAAGATGCTGATAGACTATATCCAGGACAATTTCCAGATCCTGGTGCAGAAAAAAGGAGCTCATAAAAATCCACGGAACCTGCAAAGTGCTAACCTCCTGAACCTCATAGGGGATAACAAGAGGGTAAAGTCTAACTATGACCAGAACTACTACGGTTTTCGGGATCAATTTATAGAACGTCAAAAATTTGGGGTCATCGTAAACAAAAACTACGAAGCTGCATTTTTAAAAATGGTAAATGATTACAATGGGAAGTCCGGCAACGAGGCCAGCAAATAAGGAGCGGTCTATTTAGTTTGCATCAACTACACTGCCCATACCTGTGATACTCGAGCTTATGGCTGGGGTTCCTTTGTAATAGACTATCCCATTTCCTATAATTGTTATGTCAAGATCAACATTTGCATAAACCTCTATATTGCCAACGCCGGTCATTTCAACAACACAACTGTCTGAAATAAGGTCAAAAGCGCGTATATCTCCAACGCCAGTCATCAAGATATCAAGAGTATTGGTCGTTCCTTGTATTTCAAAATTCCCGACCCCGGTTAGAACGAGCTTCAGATCCGTTACCTCCCATTCATTTTGACCTATGATATCACCAGCACCTGCCAGGCTAAGGTCTTGAATCTCGGGAATGGTAATATATACTTTCACTGCTTGGGTAGTGTTAATACACCTATTGAGACTTATCCGCAACTCCCCATTAATCACAGTTGTTCTGATCTCCCCGAGAATATTGGGCTGCGCCTCAATAGCAATGGCCTCTTGAGGGCCCTGTGTGATAAATATA
Source organism: uncultured Eudoraea sp. (assembly GCA_965365215.1). Lineage (GTDB taxonomy): Bacteria > Bacteroidota > Bacteroidia > Flavobacteriales > Flavobacteriaceae > Lentiprolixibacter. The sequence continues at coordinate 3,998 of CBDUAW010000105.1, forward strand.
TCAGCAGGAATGGAACTAAACACACTATGAAAATTAGACACTTCCCGCTCTTCTGTTACAATACTGCCCAGCCCTGGCAGGCAATTATTATCACCATCCGGGAAATTGTCTGGGTAGTTGATTGTTACATCACTGGAGCACGAAATCAAAACCAGCGTAACAAGAGAAAGGAATATCTTAATGCTTTTCATGCTTTTTGCAATTAAATCCAGGGAAGTTGCAAGGTATTGCTATAATATGTCGCTACATATGATCAAAATCAATTGGCCTTTTTTTTATTCACAAGTACTTATGGCAGAGGGTAACAGGGACCAAATGGACGTAGGTGGTCTATAGCAGCGCCTATCGATATTACATAAGCTAACTGAAACTAAACTGAATAGTTCCCAAGAAGGATTCGGACTAATTTCCCGAGAAAACGATCCGGTCCTGGAGTTTATGACTAAAAGGAGAGGGGACATAGGCTGTTTTGCTCCATGAAAAATCGTCCGATAAATGTATGGGAATAGTTTTCAGGGGCTTTAAGGGCTGGCCGGCAGCCAACAGAGCCTCATTTTCCTTTTTGATCTTCTTGTTTTCCTCCTTGGTCCGGTCAATATAAAAGCGGGCCTTATAATGGTCGTACATCCGCATAAATTCCGTGGTCATAATGGCCGCAAGGCGTTTGTTCCCCACTATCAGCAAGGCATTTTCATCATTGTTAGTACAAGAAGCCTTGGAAAAGTTGGCCGAACCAAAAAATACCTTAGGGTTATTACTGTAGGGATCCACAATAATTAGTTTGGTGTGTATTTTATGTGCTCCAAAGGCCTTGGCATCCCAATTCCTGCCCATATACGTTTTCATCTTGTTCGGAGGGAAAAAACGGGTATTCTTATGACGTAATTTTTCAATTTTTCGCTTGGCGGTGCTGTTCACCACGCCATATTCTATGATCTCGTCACTGTTTTCAGCCAGGGCTTTAATCATCGTCTTGTCCAGCCCAAAAGGCGCACTGATCAGCACCATGGAAGTGGCACTTTTAATCAGCTCAGTGGCTGAGATCAGGATATCCTTTTGAGAAATTGGGGAGAAGAAAGTTTTTTCGGCATAACGCCCATTTACTGCATTCAGGGTATCCATCAAAGTCCGGTTTACCTTTTTAGCGTCTTTCTTGGCTGGATTGGTCCTGATGTTCTGGAAAAAATCCTCATAGTTTTGGGCCACAGAATTATCCCTGATCTGCATGGCGGCATTGGTTTGAAAATTAAAGGCATTTTCGCTGAAATTTGCAGAACCCGTCCAGACTTCCCTGGCAATTCCCTGATTATCCAATAAGATCACCACCTTATTATGGCTGATATTCACCTTATCTCTTGGGGTAGTAATGGCCTCCAGACCAAAGGAATGAATAATATGATTGGTTTTTTCGGTGGAGTGTTTTCCTGCTTTGGCATCGTGTACTATTTCTACCGTTACCCCCCGGGCAACAGCATCCTTAAAGGCCTGCGCCACTTCAGGATCGTGGAATTCATAAATACTGCAATGGAGGCTTTCTCCGGCCTGTGCCTTATTTATAAACGCCAGGAGCGACTCCTTCAGGCCTCGCGACAACCAGGAATATGCCGGTGCCCCCAGATCTTTAGGGGCAGTATTCTTAAAACGATTCAGATAGGCCATGGAGGCTGTAACTCCTCGATTCACATAAATCCCCAGATCATCCTCAAACTCTTTCGAAGGGGTAATCTCAAAAATCAGCGGGGCCTCGTCCCTGGTGAGATTATCCGGAGTGCCGCGCATGGGATACACCTCATATCGATAAGACAAATGGGGTTTAAGGGTATAGTCATTCCATCGGAACCGCTGAAAAGGCCCCTCCAAAGAACTGATATCTTCCACTTTCCCAGTATCCGTACTTTTAAAACGCTTGTATCCCCCCAACCATTTCAGCTGCAGTATTTCATCGTTCTCCTGACTAATATCCAGGCGTTTAATAGCAAACCCATGCAAGCCCTGCCGTAGGGCAGGATCATCAAAGGTCCAGCCGATTATAATCGAATAGGTGCCCACCATGGCAGCTCCCCTGTAGGGCCCGGCCTGGTGTTTTACTACTGGGCGATAAATATGATCCATAATCCTGATATTAAATGCTAATGTAATATAAGAAATTTATTACAAAAATGCGTCCGCAGATCTCCTGAGTCTTACGGCTATAGACCATTTAGGATTATCAATTATCTATCCTCTCGCGGGCTGTTAATATTGTGGTAAATGTGGTTTCTCAGTTTCAATCTGAGATACTATTTTCTATTTTTAAGAAAGAATCATACTCTTATGATCGAAATGAAACATCTACTAATCCCGTACATTTTTCTTTTTTCCTTTGGAGTTTTTGGGCAAGTAATTGAAGAAACCCCGCCATTTTCCGGTATAGACTTAAGTAAACGTTTTAGGCAGTATCGAAATGATTACCCTGTTGGGGTAAATGGAGAGACCTTTCTTAGTGGCACGGCAGATTTTAAGCTCTCAAGGGATCTCGGGATCCGATTAGAGCGCTTCTATGCCCAATTCGGCACCCAGCAGCAGATCAATGCCGGGGTGTTATTAAAGTCGTATGTAAGTAAAAGACTCTATCTCCTTTCAGGGGTGAATAATGTATTTGGAATCGATCAGCAAACGGGGGAATTAGAGTTTCAAGGTTTATTCCTTAATCTGGGGGTAGGCTACCAAACCAAGGGGAGCCTGAATTTGGAGGCGAGCTACCTTTCACCCTATAGCCGTTCAAAATCAAAGATCTCCCTTGGATCGCTTAATAGGGGAAATAAAATTTCCCTTAAAGCCAGGTTTTAAACTTAAGACACCTTACTGGGCAATACCCCAAACTTTTCCTTAAAGGTCTTGGTGAAGTACGACATATTGGAGTAGCCTACCGAATAGGCAATTTCAGAAACGGAACCTACCTTACCCTCCAGCATGGTTTTGGCTTCATTAAGGCGTATCTCGTTTACCAGTTGCCTGGCCGATTTGTTGGTCAGCGCCTTTAGCTTGCGATGCAATTGCGCCCTGCTAAACCCAACCCTGGCGGCAATATCCTGCACCGAGAGCAATTCATTGTCTAAATTGTCTTTAATGGTCTTGATTACCTTTTGTAAAAAAGTATCATCTGCAGATTTCAGGTCCAGATTATCAATCAGGGTAAGGTCCAGGGACTTAAAGTGTTCCCAGATCTTTTTCCTGGCTTCAATTAGATTTTTGGTTCGCAGCAATAATTCATCCGCATCAAAAGGCTTGGTGAGATAGGCATCGGCCCCTTGAGTCAGTCCGGCAATTTTGTTGGTCTGGCCGGCCTTTGCAGTCAGCATTATAATGGGGATGTGACTTGTCTTAATATTACTTTTAAGGCTGTTGCAGAGTTCATACCCGTCTTTTTTAGGCATCATCACATCACTGATGACCAGATCAGGAATGTGTTCAAAAGCCATTCGCTCTCCCTGAAGCCCATCCACGGC
>CBDUAW010000106.1:0-7481 GCA_965365215.1 uncultured Eudoraea sp.
GGTTTTTCCTATTCTCCTTCGTATTTACCCATATATCTTTTCCACAATTCTGTTTGATGGGTCTCAAGTGATATGGCTCTACCATCTATAAACGCATGGGTTAGCTGATTGCCTCTCATATCGAGGGCATCTCCCTTTGAAACAAAAAGTGTAGCGCTCTTGCCTACTTCTAACGTTCCATACATATCTCCTATTCCCAGGATTTCCGCGGTATTACTACTAATCAATTTCAGGGCTTTTTCTTTGTCCAATCCCTGGCCCACTACCTGTCCGGCATAGAAGGGCAGATTCCGAGTCTGGAAATTGGAGGCATTGGCGTTTTGCAAGCCTACCTTTAACCCGGCATCGACCAGGAGTTTGGGAAGTTTATAAGGAAGGTCATAATCATCATCTTCAAAAAAGGGCAATGAATGTGTAAAGTTAACAAGTACTGCCACCTGGTGTTCTTTCAAAAAGTCGGCCACCTTGTATGCGTGGTATCCCCCTACGAGCACAAGCTCCCGGATCCCACTTCCTTTAAGGGAAGTAACTGCATCTATTATTTCCTTTTCTCCCTGGGCATATACATATAGTTTTTGGGACCCATTAAAAAGTCCCTGCATGGCCTCGAAGGCTAAATGTTTTTCTCCTGTCTTTGTTTGCCCATAAGCTTTCGCATTCATGACAAATTCCTTGACTTCATTGGTTTGTTCCGTATATTCTTTGTTAGGTTGAAATCCTCGTGGTTCTCCTAGCCACCAACGTCCCCGTCTAAAAGAGTTTGGCCAGTTCAGGTGGATGCCGTCATCGGTTTTGATTGCCGCGTCTTCCCAGTTCCAGGCATCAAATTGAACAATGGAAGAACTCCCGGAGATACGCCCACCTTTGGGGGTTATCTGTCCCAGTAAAACCCCGTTAGGACGCATACTTTCTACCACCTGAGATTCAGCATTATAGGCGATGATACTGCGTACATGAGGGATCATATTTCCTATTTCGTCCTGGTCGTTACTAGCCCTTACTGCATTCACTTCAATAAGGCCGAGCGACTTCCCAGGGGCTATAAATCCGGGATACACATGATGTCCGCTGCCATATATTATCCTGCCTTGAGCCGGTACATTGGCACCAATGGCTGTAATTTTTCCCTCATCAAAAACCAGGGTGCAGTTTTCAATGACCTGCCCATTGCCAATATGGGCGGTTACTCCTGAAATGCTTATAATTTCAGACTGTGCCGGAGCAGGTGTTTGTTGCGCTGTGGCCAGCACAGCGAATCCGAAAAGGATTAATATAGAACTATATATTGTTTTTTTCATCAGATTTAATTTATAAAGTTTCACACTGAAATCTTTCTTTTTTGTTTTGAACCGGCATTTGTGTTTTACCTCCGCCTTCTTTTTCTTTCAACATCATTTTAATCAATTGATTGCGTTCCTTTTGAATAGTCTCCCTTTTTATGAGGTCCTCTTGTAGATCGAAATAGGTAACTCCTTCTATAAGGGTTTTTTCCGCTTTGGCATATACAGACATGGGATGGTTATTCCACAGCACCAGATCGGCATCTTTGCCTTCCTTAATGCTGCCAACCCTGTCATCAATATGTAGCAGTTTGGCCGGATTTATAGTTACGGTCTTCCAGGCCTCCTCTTCCGATAAACCACCATATTTAATAGTTTTAGCAGCCTCCTGATTGAGTCGGCGAGACATTTCCCCGTCATCACTGTTGATCGCGACGGTTACTCCTTGCTTGGCCATAATGGCCGCATTGTAGGGTATGGCATCTTTCACTTCATATTTATAGGCCCACCAATCACTAAAAGTAGAACCTCCAACCCCATGGGCAGCCATTTTATCGGCTACCTTGTATCCTTCCAGGATATGGGTGAAAGTATTAACTCTGATATTAAAACGCTCCGCAACCTTCATCAGCATATTGATCTCACTTTGCACATAGGAATGACAGCTAATAAACCGCTCCCCATTGAGAATTTCTGCAAGTACTTCCATTTCTTCATCGTATCGGACCGGGATACCACTTTTCTTTTTATCATCATATTCTTTCGCTCTCTGAAAATAATCTACAAATACCTGCTCCACACCCATACGGGTCTGTGGAAATCTGGCAAAACTTTGCCAATTACTTTGCTTTACATTTTCACCCAATGCGAATTTTATGAATTTTGGGGAATTGCTATAGATCATCTCCTCTGCGCTACCTCCCCATTTCAGTTTCAATATGGCCGACCTTCCTCCAATGGGATTGGCTGATCCGTGTAAAAGCTGGATGGAAGTTACCCCGCCTCCCAGGTTCCTGTATATATCGATATCCTTTGGATCCACCACATCGGTCATCTTTACTTCTGCCGTAGAATTATGTCCAGCCTCATTAATGGCCAGGGCCGCTATATGGCTGTGTTCGTCTATTACACCCGCTGTGAGATGCTTGCCTGTTGCATCAATTACCTTGGCCCTTCCAGGCTTGAGATTTTTACCAATTTTTTCAATTTTTCCATCTCTCACCAAAACATCCGTATTTTCCAGGATACCGGCTGTTTCACTGGTCCAGACCGTTGCATTTTTAAAGAGAAGATCCTCCTGTGCAGGTTTTACTCGGTTACCGTAACCTACATTTGGATAGGTAATGGGCAATACCTCAGGACTTTCACTTTCTTGTCTTTTATCATTTCCCTCTTTGGTTTCGGGTGGAGCTGTTTTCAGAGCCGTAAAGTTTGTTTCCAGACCGTTTGGCAATACCAACCTGCCACTTAGCTCATCCTTATCCTTCAGGACTTTGGCCGTTATACGATGCCGGTTTTCACCCGATTTTTCATTGAACATCAGTTCTAACCAGTCGTCCTGGTATTTAATTTTGGTGCTGTACTTCAGGGTATCGCGCTTCACTTCAGCCTTGGGTTTGGCAGCTTCTCCCGTAATGGACAAAGAATAATTAACGCCCCCAGCCTGGAGCTGGTATTCCCCGCGAATATCTTTTTGATCCATATCATTGATCTCATATTTATTACCCTGCACCCAATTTTCATAAAGGGTGGTTTCTTTCTCAAAAAGATCACCGGAAGTAATCAAAAAGTTAGCATATCGTCCTGTTTCCAAGGTCCCAAGTACGTTTTCCTTGCCTAGTATTCGGGCAGGTTCTATTGTAAGTGCGGTAAGGGCTTTCTCTTTGGAAAGTCCATATTTTATGGCTTTAAGTAACTGCTCTTTAAATTTAGCCGGTGATTTTAAGCTATGCAGGGTAAAGGAAAAGGCCACACCATTCTCGGAAAGTGCTTTGGGATTGGTAGGTGCTTGGTTCCAATGTCTCATATCTTTCAGGTTTATATAACCTGCCTGATAAGGATTTGAGACATCATAAACCTCAGGAAAGTTCAAAGGGACAATAAACCTGGCCTGGGTTCCCTTAATCTGGTCAATGTTTTCATATTCGTTTCCACCAGCAAGTAAAGTGTATTGGATCCCAAAGGCATCTCCAATTTTATCTGCTCTCAAAGCGTTGCCGCTATCGCCTGCTGCAAAGATCTGTTTAAGGCCCTTATTGCCCAGTAAGGCCTCAAGCGACCGGTCTTTCGTTTTGGAATTACCCTTTGAATACCAGGCTGCATCATGATACATTTGTCGTAACAAGGCCATAGCCCCCATTAATGAGGTTGGATAGGATTGTCTCTTAGCGACACTTTTTGTAAAGGAAAAATACTGTGCTGATTTGTCGTCTATGATCCTTTCCCCATCACTGGCATCGCTATTTAACGCAACCAGAACACCAGTTCCCCTGGCTATCCCGTCTTGCATATGCGTATTTACAGTGCCAAACCCGACTTTCATTAACTCTTTTGCCTTTTTGTCATCGAACTTAAAATTGGCAATGGCATTATTTTCCGGCATAATATGGTCGTTCCAGTAAAAACCTTCCCGGGTTGCATCATATTGCGGAGATCTACCCTGACCGGATGCCCGTTTAGGTTTTTCCACCCCAAAACTGGAGTATACATCTATAAACGAGGGGTAAATTGATTTGCCTTCCAGATCAATTTTTATGCTATTGGCCGGAATGTTAACATTGGCTCCTACTTGTACTACTTTGCCTTTCTGGATGAGAAGAGTTCCCTTGTTGATTACCTGGGAAGGGCTTACATAAATTTTGGCATTGGTAAAAGCAGTAAAATTGTTGTTGCTTGCTTTAACACCGTCATTTTTGGGAAAGTATTCCTGCGCATTTACAGAAACGGCCATCCCAATGAGGAGGAAGCAAAGTATTCGAATTTTCATATAAAATGTAATTAGTTAATGAATCCCCTAAAATAATCTAACTGGGATGAATTCGTTCTTAAAATTGAATTTTTTTAAGATAAAAGACCCGGGATCATTAACTAAAAGGTTAGACTAGAGCGGATGTTTCCGGTGATAATTTACAATTAAAGAGACTACCATATTATAACTTTGGATACCCTTTGGCTGATTATTGGCTTTTAGAAAACTGTTAAATATAGATTTGAAGACAGGTTCCAGGGGATTTTGATAAGCAATCCAGAAACGATTTAATTCCTCATAGTTTTTCCTGGTTGGAATATTTAACCTGCTGTAAAGTTCCTTAAACCTGGCTTCATCTACTCGCCTTATTTCACTCAGGCAATACCCCAGGGCGTATGCAGCTGCTGAATATTGGAAATGAAGATCAGCATTCCTTGAAGTAACCAGATACCCTATAAAATTCACCTCATTTTCAGCTGAATACCCTATTTGGTGACCTATTTCATGGCCAGCGACAACCGGAAACCGAAATTTAGGAATCTTGGCGTTTACCTGCGCTTCGTGTGTAAATGGGTTGAGATAACCCCCGTACCCCATATACGACAAACCCGTACTGAACAAAGAATTTTTGATGCTGGGACTAGGGTACCGAAATTCAGGAAATTGCTTTTCCAGGTCTTTGTAGCTCTTTTTTGTAAACTGAAATATCTCTTTTTTACTCTGCGGGAATTGGATAGCAGTAGTGTCGTTTCCGGTAAGTTGTTGCTGCAGGGAATTGGTTTTTTGTAATAACTTATCGGTAGTCTCCACCAGTTGTTCCATTGTGTACGACTCTTCAATGTCAAGGGTTTTGAAAAGGGGTATTCGGTAGTAGTTTAATCCCCAGGAAGCATAAAACGTAAAGTGAATAACCGCCAAGACGAACATTAAATCCCTGACAAATCCTAAAGGCTTACTTCTGATGGTATCCCATTCCAGGATGAGATACCGAATGGCAAGAAAAATAAGAATGCCATAAATAAGATCCCCAACTGAAAAGGGGATCCAACCTAATATAATTCGAAAAAATCTTGAAATGTTGGGATAGAGTAAATGACTATAGTAGTCTTCAACCACCTGGGGAAAGTACCTCAGTATCCTGATAAATATAATTTGCAGGATCAGGGACCAGGCAATCCAATTCTTAAGCCTTTTTCTCATTGTACTCAAAAATAGCCAATTCTCTCGCATGGTTCATCTTCATGACTTATTTTTGAGCCAATTAAAAAAAATATGACTACAGCTATCAAAAAACTGGAACCCGTTGCAGTGTGGAAAAACTTTTCCGACCTAAATGCAGTTCCAAGACCTTCCAAAAAGGAAGAAAGAGTAATTGCTTTTATGATGAAATTCGGGCAAGGCCTGGGCTTGCCCACCTTCAAAGATGAGGTAGGAAATGTCATAATCCGTAAGCCTGCTACCCAGGGGATGGAAGCCCGTAAAACGGTTACCCTTCAATCTCATCTGGACATGGTTCATCAAAAGAACTCAGCTACGGAATTTGATTTTGATACTCAGGGAATTGAGATGCAAAGCGATGGCGAATGGGTAAAAGCTATTGGCACAACTCTCGGGGCCGATAACGGGATGGGCGTGGCAGCTATTATGGCACTCCTAGAAAGCTCAGATATTCCACACCCTGCCCTGGAGGCACTTTTTACAATTGATGAGGAAACCGGTATGACCGGAGCCCAGGGATTAAAAGGAGGCGTTTTGCAAGGGGAAATCCTTCTAAATCTGGATACGGAAGAGGATGATGAGATTGATATTGGATGTGCAGGAGGTATTGATGTATCTGCAGAACGAGCCTATATTCATACTCCAACTCCCGGAGATGCACTTGCTTATCGCGTTGTAGTTAAAGGACTTCAAGGCGGTCATAGCGGTATGGATATCCACAAAGGTTTTGGCAATGCCAATAAATTGATGAACCGGCTCCTTTTTAGGGCCATGGAGGAGGTTGATATGGACATAGCCGAAATTCACGGAGGAGGGTTACGCAATGCTATTCCCAGGGAGAGCACAGCTTTAGTTGTAGTTAAAGAGGATATGAAATGGCGTTTTGAAAAAGTAATCCAGGAAAGTATATCAGAGATTAGTGGGGAGTTTAGCCAAACCGAACCCGGACTGAAAATATCCCTGAAACTGGCACAAATACCGGAGCAAATAATGGACAAGGAAGCAAGGAATGCACTGCTAAAGGTGTTGTATTCCTTGCACAATGGGGTATATAGGATGAGTACGGCCATTCCTGACCTTGTAGAGACTTCCAATAATGTGGCTAAGGTAACGGTTGAAAATGGCCATGTCTATGTAAACTGCCTTACCAGATCCTCGGTTGAATCATCAAAAATGGATTTGGCCAATGCTTTAAAAGCTGTATTTGAACTTGGAGGTTTTAGTGTGGAATTCAGCGGGAGTTATCCAGGATGGCAACCTAATCCAGATTCTGAAATCTTGAAGGTGCTGGAAGGAATCTACGAACGCCTTTTTGATCAAAAACCGAAAGTAGTGGCCTGTCATGCCGGACTGGAATGCGGAATATTAGGGCGTCATTATCCGGAAATGGATATGATAAGTTTTGGCCCTACCATAAAGGGTGCACATTCGCCTGATGAACGGGTGAATATAGCTTCGGTCCAGAAGTTCTGGATTTTTTTAAAGGAGATTTTACTGCATGCTCCAGCGAAATCCTAAGCATAAAAAATCCGGGCTCGGCCCGGATTTTAAATTTATTCGGTAATCCCTATTATCTCAAGGTCAAATATCAATTCGGAATTCGGAGGAATAGGACCCCCGCCCTGTGGCCCATAACCCAGGTGAGGAGGGATGAATAGTCTTATCTTATCCCCAACCTTCATTCTCAATAACCCTTCTCTAAATCCTGCAATTAATCGGGATTCAGGGCTATAACTCATTGGGGAGGGGGAAAAGTCGCCTCTGTGCAACTTATTCAATTCTGCAAACTTGTCAAATTTTGTTGCGATCTCTTCTTTACTGGTATCAAATAAGGTGGCATCAGGTAACCAACCTGCATAATCTACCAGAACACGTTGTCCTATCTTAGGTTTTTCACCTTCTCCCTCCTTAAGAACGAGAACTCTCAGGCCGGAGGGTAATTCCTCTGCTTCCTCTTTTTGCTGAACAAAGGTGTTTGCAAAATATACAGGTGTCCCTGCCGAACCAGGTCAGGG
>CBDUAW010000107.1:0-7454 GCA_965365215.1 uncultured Eudoraea sp.
TAGACAGCTCAGATCAGAGAATTTTGATGCTGTTGCTGATCTGCACAATGTTTTGCGAAGTAACATTCTAAAACGCTATTTTACCGGATCTGGAATACCTTTTGTTCAAATAGATAAAGGGAGAGCAGAAAAAAAGGCCCTAGTTGCCCATAAAAGGAAGGTTTTTAAGCAATTAAAGACTACCCAGCAAAGGTATGCCGAGGTTTTTACAAAACTTGGTTTTCCTCTGGATCTTGAAACAGCCAGGCCATTGAAGAAAAAGCCAATGTCTGCGAACACCCTGAAATTAGCTGAGGCCGATAGCAGGAAATGGATTGGTATTGCCCCTTTCGCGGCATATTCCTCTAAGGCCTATCCTCTGGTACTGATGGATGAAGTCATAAAACAATTATCTAATACCGATAAGTATAAAATATTTTTATTTGGGGGAGGTACTCAGGAAGAAATTGCCCTGAGTCAGCTAGAAATGGCTTATCCACAAGTGGTGTCAGTTATTGGGAAACTACAACTTAAGGAGGAATTGGAATTGATATCCAATTTGGATCTGATGGTCTCCATGGATAGTGCCAATGCGCATCTTTCGGCTATGTATGGTGTTCCCACTATAACCTTATGGGGAGTTACACATCCCTTTGCCGGATTCTATCCTTTCCGGCAAAAACCTGAATATGCATTAATGGCAGATCGAGAGAAATTCCCTTTAGTGCCTACTTCAGTTTATGGCAATCGGTACCCAAAAGGCTATGAAAAGGCAATAGCAACGATTTCACCTTCAGACATCTTATACAAGATCAATACAATACTGGGATAAACGTAATTATCTTCTATACAGATGTTGTTTGGGAAATGGTTTTGAAATATTGCCTAAGTTGGGTCATGTACTTATATCTTAGGGTTCTGGGGTTTCCGGTTACCATCAAGGTACGAATCCCGAAATAAGAGGAGATCACAAAACTGGCAACCGCATCACTATCTACATGCCGCGCTACGTAGCCATCAGTTTTACCTTTTTGCAGAATAGAGACCAGGTTTACTTCCCATACTCTGTAGATATCCGCTAAATACCGGCTTATTGCTTCGTTACGGCCATTAAATTCAGTCATAAAATTGCTAAGGATAAAACCAAAGTCCATATTATTATGCTCGGCCGTCTCCAGGGCATTATCCAAGCATTGTTCTATTATCAAAAAGGGATTCTCTTTTCCTTGAATAGGCTCAATTAGCATACTGTATACCTTTCTTACTATAAGGTTTTGAACAATACTTATAAAAAAGTCCTCCTTAGATTGAAAATGATAATAAAAGGCTCCTTTTGATAGTGATAATGATTTTAGAATATCATCTACGCTAGTGTTGTAATAGCCCTGTTTGTAGAATAATTCAAGGCCGGTAACTTGCATTCGGTGCATGGTTGCCATGCGTTTAAGATTCTTATCCATCAGATTTGGGGTTTAAGTTAAAAGACCACAGGGTCTATTATTAAAACCGCGGATAAGGGCTGAGGGTTGAGATAAACGGATAAGCGACAATAAAAATCGACAAGAAGTTCAATTTCCGTTGAAGTGCACAAATAGGGTCAACCAGTACCGACCACTTGGTCGGTAAAAATTCTCGATAAACGGTAATTAGCGGGCACCATGCCTGCCAAATAGGAGTCTTGTTGCGCATTTTTCAGGTTACAGTTCCCTGACAACTGGATCCTGAACCAGCAGTGCAGCCATAACAGTGCTGTGAGATAATAATACTCCGCTCCGTTAACACCGTTTCATTATAATCCTTAATGTGATTTACGGTACTGTTGACCTTTAGATCCAACATTTGATTGAAATCGCAATCATACAAACTACCATCCCAACCAACAGATAGGGTATTGGTACACATAACATTTGCTACCGCGGCCGGATTAAAGGCCTCTACCAGAGCATACATATAGTCTTCGTAATTGTCTGATGCCACCAAATAATCTAGGAAACGGGAAATAGGCAGGTTAGTAATGGTAAATAAATTGTGGAATTCAATGTCAAAATCCTCTTTTAGGGCTTTTTTAAAGTCGTTTTCCAATGCTGTTTGATCTCCCGGGAGGAAAGCCCCGGAGGGATTATAGACCAAATCCAGTTTTAGTCCGCTAGCAGGCTTGCCATATCCTACCTCATTGAGCATTTGAAGCGCTCTTATAGACTTATCGAACACACCACTCCCCCTTTGCTTATCTGTTTTACCACGGGTATAATGAGGCATGGAGGAAACCACATGAATATTGTGTTTTTTAAAGAACTGCGGAAGGTCATGATATTTCTTGTTCGCCAGGATGATCGTTAAATTAGATCGTACTATAAAATCTTTTATACCTGCCTTGGCAGCTTCTTCCACAAACCACCTGAAGTTAGGGTTCATCTCAGGTGCTCCGCCGGTAAGGTCCAGGGTATGGGCTCCTGTACTTCTGATAACATCCAGACACTGTTCCATGGTTTCCCTGTCCATGATCTCCTTCCGGTCTGGTCCTGCATCCACATGACAATGCTCACATACCTGATTACACATATATCCCACATTGATCTGCAGGATCTCCAAGGATTTAGGCTTTAATGGATAATTACCGCTTTCAGCTATTTTATCTCTGAAAAAAGGTAATTCCCCCTCCGAAAATAGCGGCCCGTTCAGTATTTCCAATTGGGCAGAATTGCCGGCCAGTTTGCTATGTCTAGCTTTAAGTGATTTCGTATTCATCTTGCTCTTAGTGCTCCTACATGGAGATTTTATTGTATTTATTCATCATTTGTACTCCGTGAACCAGGGTAGCTCCGCTTTCTATAGCTGCCCCGGCATGTACTGCTTCCATCATTTCTTCTTTAGTTATTCCTCTTTGTAACCCGTCTTTAGTATAGGCATCAATACAGTATGGGCATTTCACCACATGTGCAACTGCAAGGGCTATTAAGGACTTTTCCCTGGCACTCAGGGCACCTTCTTCAAAAACTTTTCCATAATAATCGAAGAACTTAGTTCCAAGCTCTTCACTCCATTCAGTAATTTTTCCAAATTTTCTTAGATCTGCGGCATCGTAATAAGGATTTGCCATAATATTTTAGGTTTTGTGTATAATTATTACTTAAAACACCTGAATTCATGCAGAATCCCGATGTTTGTTGGTGAAACATCTTTACCCCTTGTATAAGAAGTTTTACGGTTAGAATGAAGTGCTAAAAGGGGAACCTTTGTTGAAAAAGTTAATCAGGAAGATCTCCCGAAAGTAGAAGTTAAGATCGCGATATACACTATGGTGCTTCTGGACAAGTTTAAGGAGGGCATCTATTATACCAAAAGGTATATAAATACCGGTATCCAGGAGCTGTCTTATGCTTTGTAGATCATCCAGGTCTATCTCCTGTTTTAGAGTGTACAGGGGAATCCTTGAATTATTCAGATAACTGCTGATGGCACTTAACAAGCCCGAAGATTGCCATGGTAGTTCCTGAAATATCATGGAATCAAAACACGACTTTTGTAAACCAAGTAGATAAAAACCACCATCTTTGCTCGGACCCAAAGTGTTTTGATCGTTTTTTAAATTGACAAGGGCTTGTTTTAGGTGTCCATTGTTTAAGTTAGGCGTGTCATTGCCAATAGCGATAATCCCGTCATATCCTTTTTGAAATACCTGTTGGATGGCATTTGTGAAACGCTCTCCAAAATTGGCACCAATTTGTTCATTTTCCGTAAAATGGTAACAGGGAATATTGAGCTTTGCACTTTGCCTTAAACTTCGGGTGGTAAGTCGGTCAAAAAATAATGGATCTTTAGTAATGCTTTTTCGCTTTAACTCTTCCTCAGAGGAGTTAGCAAAAATTAAAACCGCATACCGGCTGTCCAAAGCACTGCCCATTAAATAAATTTTGCTCTAACTTACAATTATTCTACCTAAAAATTGGGTCGAAATAGAAATTATATCCTTACGATAGTACCAACTTATATCAATTTGGGCTGAGAGGCTACTTCCAACCAATTAGTCGGTTTGCCCCTCCCGGATTATTTAAAATGAGAACCCGATATTCGGAAGAACGTCTCTCTTTTACGATTAACTACAGTATTGATGGTCAGGAAACTGTGGGCTTTACACTGCGCCAACCACCTGGTCTGTTATTAGCCCGGATGAAATACTTTCTAAATTGAATAAAGTAATCAACCCCAGCTATTAAACATCATCATAATCAATCTTTAGTACGGCACTGGTGGGATGGGCCTGACAGGTAAGTACAAAGCCCTCTTCAATTTCACTGTCGGTTAAAATCTGGTTCTGCTCCATAACGGCTTTCCCTTCAATTATTCGTGCTATGCAGGTACTGCATACGCCACCCTGACAAGAATAGGGGGCATCAATATTTGCTTTCAACAGGGCATCTAGAACAAGCTCTTTTCTATCCATAACCACTGAGAATTCTTCATCGTCCAGAACCACTTCCACCTTGGTTTTTCCATCGTCAATAGTTCCTTCTACTATTTCGGAAGTATTGCTAGTAGTAAAAAGCTCATAATGAATATGCTCTTCTTTTACCCCCTTATCTTTTAAATTGTCGCTAACCAATTCAATCATGCTTTGTGGCCCGCAGAGGTAATATGCATCAAAATTGAATTCCTTGTACTTATTCCTAAGGGCATAATTTATCACTGAGGTATCGATCCGGCCATAGAGACAATCATCTTCATGAGATCTGCTGTACACGAAGTCAACAAAAAACCTACTGGTATATTTTTCTTTTAATTCCAGAATTTCCTTATAGAACATTGTTTCTGTCACACTTTGGTTTCCGTAAACCAACACAAAACAATTTTCCGGATGTCTTTCCATGACTGTACGTGCTATACTCATTATGGGGGTAATACCACTTCCTGCTGCAAAGGCCATTACGGTTTCCTTTTTGTCACTGTCAAAAATAAACCGGCCTTCCGGAGGCATAACTTCCAATGTGTCACCCTGCTTGAGTTTCGTATTGGCGTAACTTGAAAACCCGCCCTGGTCTACCCGCTTTATACCAATAGTAATATCCGGGCTTTTCGGAGAAGAACTTATAGAATATGCCCTCCGCAATTCCCGTCCGTCTATTTCTTTTTTAATTGTGATGTACTGGCCTGCAGTAAACTTGAAGGTTTCTTTTAGGGAATCCGGGATTTCAAATGTAACAGCTACTGAATTTGGGGTCAGTGATGAAATATGTTTTACAGATAAAGAATGAAATGAACTCATTTTTTACAATTTTTGCCAAAGCTAATCAAAGCCTTTCACATTTCTTAGTGAAGAGAAAAAATAGGTTAATTATGTAACAAAATATATATTTACGCCACTAACAAAAAGATCTTATAACTACCGGCAAATGTTCAGACATTTCATCAATTTACAGTGGAAATCATTTTTCAGATCGGCCTCCTTTAAAACTAATATTGGTTTCAAAATATTGATGATTTTTGGAGCCCTGTATTTTATGGTTGTCTTCGTGGCCCTTGGGGTAAGTTCCTATTTTTTGATCGATAAAACGGGTATAGGAGATCCTATATATGTGGTTAATGGCATCCTTATCTACTATTTATTAGCAGATCTGTACATCCGGTATGTGCTGCAGAAAATGCCCGTAATGAACATCAAACCGCTATTGTACTTGCCATTCAAAAAAAAGCAAGTTGTTCAGTATTCGCTTGGGAAGACGGTACTGTCTTTTTTTAATTGGGCACATGCGTTCTTTTTTGTGCCTTTTTCAATAGTCCTGATTACACAAGATTATGATCCCTGGGGGGTTATAGGGTGGCATTTGGGGATAATGGCACTTTTTTATTGCAACAACTTCATTAATATTATGATGAACAACAAGGATAGTATTTTCTATCCTCTGGTTGTTGTGTTGATCATCCTTGGGATATGCCAGTATTATGGCTGGTTTGATGTTACCCTTTATACCGCACCCTTTTTTGACGCCCTTTATGAAGCCCCCTTTTATGCCATTTTACCTTGGATCATTCTCTTTGCTCTGATCTACGCCGCCTATAACTACTTTAAAAAACACATGTATTTAGACGGAGGATTGGCAACCAAACACACTGTAGCAAAGACAGAAGACTATACCTGGCTAAACCGATTTGGCAATCTGGGAGTATTCCTCAAAAACGATATAAAGCTCATTCGAAGAAACAAACGATCCAAGACCACTGTGATTATGAGCTTTCTCTTCCTCTTTTACGGGCTGCTATTCTTTACTGGAGGTATTGAGGCATATGAAAATCCGGTTTGGAAGATTTTTGCCGGGATTTTTGTTTCAGGAGGATTTCTTTTCAGTTTTGGGCAATTTGTACCCAGCTGGGATAGCTCGTATTATCCCCTTATGATGAGCCAGAATATACAATACAAGGAATACCTCACCTCTAAATGGTACCTGGTGATCATTGCAACCATCATCAGTATGCTCCTGGGGTCTTTTTACCTCTATTTCGGTTGGGAGGCCTATCTGGCCATATTGGTAGGCGGTGTTTATAATATAGGCGTTAATTCGCACTTGGTCCTTTGGGGAGGTGCCTATATAAAAACTCCTATAGATCTTACCTCCAACAAAAAGGCTTTCGGGGATAAACAGGCATTTAATACCAAAACACTTTTGCTTACCATCCCTAAATTGCTGCTCCCATTGGGGGTATATGCCATAGGCCACTATTTGGTAAATCCAACTGTGGGGTATCTTTTGGTTGCTTTGTCAGGGGTCCTTGGTTTTGCTTTCAAGGATGTTGTATTTCGAAAAATTGAAAAAATCTATAAAAAAGAAAAGTATAAAACCCTGTTGGCATACAAGCAAAAAGGGTAATTTTATTTAATGAAAAATTAACTATGATAAAGGCAATTAACCTTACTAAAACCTATGGTACTCAAACCGTTTTGAACCTGGAGAATCTTGAAATCCCTAAAGGGCAGAGTTTTGGACTGGTGGGGAACAACGGGGCAGGGAAAACCACCTTCTTTAGTCTTTTGCTCGATTTAATTCAGCCTACTACAGGGCAGGTCTTGAATAATGACATTGAAGTGGAAAAAAGTGAAGCATGGAAACCCTTTACTTCGGCCTTTATTGACGAATCTTTTTTAATAGGATATCTTACCCCGGAAGAGTATTTTTATTTCATTGGAGAACTTAGGGGGCAAAACAAAGCAGATGTAGATGCCTTGCTCCAACCTTTTGAGGATTTCTTTCACGGCGAGATCCTGGGACAGAAAAAATACCTTAGAGATCTTTCCAAAGGAAACCAGAAGAAAGTAGGTATCGTTGCTTCTTTTATTGGCAACCCGGAGGTGGTGATCCTCGATGAGCCTTTTGCCAATCTGGATCCGTCCACACAAATAAGACTAAAGAGTATTATTCGCGATCTTGCTCAGAATAATGAAGTGACAGTACTTGTCTCCAGTCATGACCTTATCCACGTAA
>CBDUAW010000108.1:0-7441 GCA_965365215.1 uncultured Eudoraea sp.
TACCAGTCATTTCTGCAACCTTGCTAACATCCCATGCATTAATGTGCTGATTAAAAGAGGCTTCATTGAACATCCAACTCATATCAGTAACCATACTCACATTCCAGGAACTGATATCCTGGTTGAATTGTGATCTAGAAAACATTTTACTCATATCAGTAACCTTACTTACATCCCAGGTGTTAATATTACGATTAAAGGACGAGCCATCAAACATCGCAATCATCCTCCTTACATTACTCACATCCCAAGCGCTGATTTCCTGGTTTAATCTGGAATTCTGAAATAAGGTGCTCATATCTGTTACTTTACTGGTGCATACAGTGGTAACATCATCACCATTTCGAACCATTTTATGTAACATCTCCTCATCCACAACGGTATAGGTAATGCCATTAACGTCAAAGGTATCACCAACATTGGCAGAGGGAACGCATTTAATAGTAATGCCATTAATATCAAGGTAGATGGGCCCTTCAACAGGGTCTTTAGCGCATCCTACAAGTAGCAGGAATAGTAAGAGCAGCATAGTTCCCCGGAAAGACATTAATACTCTTTATTAAGGTTTGCAACAATCCATAAAGTTATGCCCCTTGGCGTGGATTGGAAATGACTTTTATCATAGGCACAAGGGCTTCTGCCAGGGGAGGTGGTGCCTCATTCCATACCCTTTAGCACGTATAATCTCTATCCCACAGAAAGAAACCCGGTACTTATTCCAGTACGTGGATGTTTTTGGCCGCGCAGATCTTTTTAAGTTCCTCCGGCCATATGGATACGGTGACTTCCCCAAGGTGGGCCGCACGCAGCAGGTACATATAGGTACGTGCCTGACCAATTCCGCCACCAATGCTAAGGGGGATTTCATCATTTAAAATAGCCTGGTGGTAAGGGAGGTCCAGAAAGTCTAGTTGGCCGGACAGTTCCAGCTGCTGCTTCATGCTTTCCTTGGTCACCCGCACGCCCATGGAACTCAGCTCGTGCCGCCTTCCGGTTACGGGGTTGTACACCAAAATATCCCCATTGAGGCCATAGTACTGCTTCCCGTTTTTAGTTATGGTAGGGCTAATCCAGTCGTCATAGTCGGCCGCCCGCATTTCGTGCGGATAGCCATCTTCAAGAACGGCTCCAATTCCTATGATAAAAACGGCCGGATATTTTTTCAGGAGTTCGGTCTCCCGCTCTTTCCTGGGCAGGTCCGGGAACATCTCCAGGATCTCCTCGGCGTGGATGAATTTCAGTTCTTCTGGGAAGTCCGGATAGTGCGCGGTATTGAGTTCCGGGAATTTTTCTTGCGCCATACGCCCTGCATCGCGGAGCACGGTCCAGATCCTCTTAACGGTATCTTTCAGATACTCCAGGTTCCGGTCTTCTTCACGGATCCGTTTTTCCCAATCCCACTGGTCCACATAAGAAGAATGGTCGTGGTCCAGGAAATAATCCTTGCGGATAGCCCGCATGTCAGTATTGATACCTTGGCCTACCTTACACTCAAACTGGGCCAGGGCCATACGTTTCCACTTGGTAGCGGCCTGTACCACTTGAGCTTCTATGCGTTTTTTAAGACCCAATCCCGCCGGAAATTCCACTGGCGTACGGGAACCGTCCCGGTCCAGGTAATCGTTTACCCCGCTGTCTTTGCTCACAATCAGGGGTACCTGCACCATTTGCAAGTTTAAGGCTTCAGCGAGCCCCTTTTCGATGAAGGCCTTTACTTCGTACAGGGCTTCCATCCGCCTCAGCGGGGGTTGCAGCGCTTTGTAATTCTGAGGGAGTACTTCGTTTACGGCTTCATAGGTGCTGATGCCAGGTCCTGCAAGGTCTGATGCTTTACTTTTCATAGGAGTGGTTATTTTTAAATGAAAGGTTGTGGAAAAGAAGCCCACAACTATTCCGGAATGCACCCTAAAAGTAAAGCATTTGGTTGGGAAAAAAGGTGATAAATCTCAGGTTCTGAAAGGAGTTTTACCTGGTGGATAAACTCTTAGATTTTGGTTAATTAGAAAGCATTTAGTAAACCAATTATGTAGGATCTCAAATTTGTAAGAGCCCAATCTTAAAACCAGGTTTAATTGGTCATGGGGATTTCCATTAAAAGTACTTTGCTCTCTTTTGTAGCTTTCAGGGTAATCTCACTCGTATCCCAAACACCAAAGCCATCCCTGGTTCCCAACGCTTGCCCAGCTACTTCAACTTCCCCGTCTATAACAAAAAAATAAAGGCCGTTTCCCGGTTTCCGGAGGGTATAGGTGTCTGCTTTTCCTGCTTCAAAATTCCCAAGATGAAACCAGGCGTCCTGGTAAATCCAGACTCCTTCATCATCTTGATCTGGAGAAAGAACCTGGTAAAACTGGTTCTTTTTTTCAAGATCCTGAATGGAGATTTGATCATAGCGAGGGGAGACATTCTTCTTATTGGGGAAAATCCAAATTTGAAGAAATTTCACTTCCTTATCCGGATTTTTATTGTATTCACTGTGAAAAATTCCAGTGCCTGCACTCATTACCTGTATGTCACCTTCTTTTATCACCGTAGTATTTCCCATACTGTCCTTGTGTTCCAAATCTCCTTCGAGTGGGATGGAGATAATCTCCATATTATCGTGCGGATGGGTCCCGAAACCTTTACCTTCTGAAACACTGTCATCGTTCAATACTCTTAACACTCCAAAATGCATTCGTTCCGGGTTGTAATATTGTGCAAAACTGAAAGTATGGTAAGACTTTAGCCAACCATGATTGGCATGGCCCCTGGTTGCTGCTCTGTGTAATACGGTTTTCATAACATTACTTTTTTCTGATCCTGATTTTTTAAAGGAAACATGCTTCATAAACTCTTTAAATGAAGAGGTCTTTAAGCGGACGTTTTTAGCCTTTAACATGGATAGTATTTTGTTTAAAATGGAAAGGGTTACATACTTATTTCAACATCTAATTGTCTTCCTTCATCAGCTGCTTTTTGATCCATGGAAGCCCCCAGTGCCAGTCCGACTCCCATTCCTATAGGGATACCAATTCCGAGAAAGGCCATATTTCCCATGGCGGCACCGAAGGCTGCCCCCATGGGAATCCCAAAGGCTGCCATGCCCAGGGCCATCCACATGTTACGATAATAATTTTTAGGAACTATTTTGAACTCTTTCTCTAGGACCTTTAAAATGTTACGCTGGTTTTTTCCAATGACTTTAGACAAGGATCTATCTTTGTTTGGATGCTGATTAATTTCGTCCAGGGATAAATTTATCTTTTCTATTACCTCAGGGGATAATTCTTTTTTTTCCAATAAGGAGATCAGTTTTTTAAAGGTGAGATACCTCTTGCCTAGTCTTTTGTTGGTTTCAAAACCACTGATCTCTTTTAAAGGTTTTATTTTCATAAACAATGCAGTTTGTTTTTAGCAATTTCAGTTGCCTAAAGATAATGTATTTTAGAGGAAGGCCTAAGTTGATAAAAGTCATGTTTCATTGGCCTATGAAACCCTAATTTTGTGGCGCTTAAGTAGTATTCTAATAAAACAGATCATCATGAAAAAAAGGACTTTGATCATGGGGGCCGCAGGCCGGGATTTTCACAATTTCAATACGGTTTACAGGGATAATGAAGCGCATAAAGTGGTTGCTTTTACCGCAGCACAAATCCCCAACATTTTAAATCGAAGATACCCGCCATCCCTGGCAGGGAAACTTTACCCGGAAGGGATTCCCATTTACGATGAGAAAGATCTGGAACGCCTTATAAAGGAGTTGCAGGTAGATGAGGTGGTATTTTCATATTCGGATGTTTCTTATGAATACATTATGCATAAAAGTGCATTGGTAAATAATGCCGGGGCCAATTTTGTACTCCTGGGCAGAAGCGAAACGGCCATAAAAAGTACAAAACCCTTGATCAGTATTGGTGCTACAAGGACCGGATGCGGTAAGAGCCAAACGGCAAGGCAATTGGTAGAGATGCTAATGGCGAGAGGATTTAAGGTAGTTGCTATCAGGCATCCTATGCCCTATGGGGATCTTGAAGTCCAGAAAGTGCAGCGTTATGCTACCCTGGAAGATCTCAAAAAACACGAATGTACCATTGAAGAAATGGAGGAGTATGAACCTCATATAGTCCGGGGGAACGTAATTTATGCCGGAGTAGACTATGAAGCCATCTTGAGGGCCGCAGAAAATGATCCGGATGGTTGTGATATCATCGTCTGGGATGGTGGTAATAATGACTTCCCATTCTACGAATCCGATTGGCATATCACCGTAACGGATCCCCACAGACCAGGCCATGGATTACAGTACTATCCGGGTGAAATTACCCTGAAAATGGCAGACGTAGTGATTATAAATAAAATAGACAGTGCGCATCCTGAAGATATCGCTACCCAAAGAAAGATTATTCAACAAGTTGTACCTTCCGCCCAAATAATAGATGCCGCCTCTCCTATCAGGGTAGATGATGCAAGTGTAATTAGGAACAAAAAGGTTTTGGTGGTGGAAGACGGACCTACCCTTACTCATGGCGGTATGAAATTAGGGGCAGGAACTGTGGCAGCACAAAAATATGGGGCTTCTGCAGTAGTTGACCAAAGGCCTTATTTAATAGGGCAATTAAAATACATTTTCAATACATATCCCGGGATAGGTGCCCTTTTACCTGCCATGGGATATGGAGAAGAACAATTACGAGACCTGGAAGCCACTATTAATGCCTGCGATTGCGACAGTGTAATTATTGGAACACCGATAGATTTAAACCGGGTTGTTGACATCAAAAAACCAAATACAAGGGTGTATTATGATCTGCAGTCTATAGGGTACCCCAGTATGGAAACCGCTTTGGAAGAATTTTTAGTTAAACACAATTTACTGGAAACTATCGCATAACCGTATGATAAAATCCTAAAAATCGTCAAATTAGTAATTGGATTTTTATTCTGATTTATAGGGCTTTGTTTGAATAGTATAGGCTTTTGCAGGATTTTTTGAAACAATTTGTGTCCAATCCTGATCTGTAAATCCTCTCTGTTTTAGTGATGGGAATAGCTTGGTGAACATATTCGTATAGGATTGGATTCCTTGAACTTTCTTTTGAGGATCAAACCATCCGGCATCATGAGATACTAATAAATGATCGAGGATTCCATTGGCTCTGAGAAATTCAATTTTTTTCAAATGATCATCAAATTCCCATCCCAGACCATCCAGGCTGATCCAGCATCCTTCATCCGCGGCTTTCAAGTAATTTGAAAAGTCATTTTCTGCCTGGGCATGCACCCATATAAAAGCGGAGGGCGATACGCCATATTCTTTTAAAATCTTTAGTTGAGGCCAGAGGGCTTTTGCCTCACCGGTGTGAGAAGCTATGGTTAATCCGCTTTTTAAATGGGTAATAGCCGCAGCTTTTACCAGTTTTTCATGCATTGGATCCAAAGGAATGTTATTGTCAACGCTGATCTTAATAAATCCTGGTTTTATTGATGTTCCAGAAATTCCTTCTTCATACTCACGGATCCAAACGGCTGCTATTTCCTCGGCCGTAAGATCAAAAGCAAATTCTGGAAGGTATTTGTTATCTCTGGCGCCATAATAACCAGTGTTGGTTAGAATATTTATACCGGACTCCTCACTTAGTTTTTTTAGCAAATCAACATCTCTACCCAAATAGTTTGGCGTAGCGTCTACAAAATAATCTACGTTATAAGTATTTAGTTCTTGGAGGTAGGGATTCATTGTATCCATAATAATGGGAAGGTCCCATGTTTGAGGTGCTATACTATCAGCACCTATAAAATCTACCAGAATATGCTCATGGGCAAGCCAGACAGCAGTTGAATCTGCTATAATTGGGCCATTAACGGTTTCGATGTAATACGTTTCGCTGGATGATTTGCAGCCTGCTATGAGAATTATTAGAATGATTGAGTATGCGAATCTCCTTATCATAGTTTAAGATGTAAGTCGATAAAAATATTACTTTTTGATATCGATCAATTGGAGTACATAAATTAAGGTAGAATCAGGGTGTATGCTGGCCGGATAGTTTGTTCTCCGACTCAAACCTGGGGGCACGATTAATTTGCGGCGTTCACCTTTCTTCATTCCCAGCAATCCTTCCTCAACTCCCTGGATTACCTGATGGGCTCCGATCTTTACCTCTAAGGGATTGGTCATAGTGCTGGAATCGAAAATCAGCGTACCGTCTGCATACGAAGTAGTTTCCCGTAAAAGGATTAGGTCGCCGTTTTGGGCTTCCTTGCCTTTCCCTTGCGTCAGCACCTGATACTGCAGGCCGCTTTTTTTAGTTACCCATGGCGATGGGCTACTCGGAGTTATACCTTGCTCATTCAGGATGCCATCCATCCTAAGATGTGTTATTACCGGGATGCTATCCATCCTCACCAGGGTAACATGATCAAACGACTGTTCGTCACCCTCAAACTGGCTCCCTCCGGTAGTACCGAGGATCATATAGTCCATATTGTTTCTGATCCTATGCGAATAGGAGTGAAAATGACCGTTTATAACCGTATAATTACGGCCCTGCAGTGCACTTTCTATTGCCCCTAATCCTTGATCATCTTCACGCATCCATAGTGGTTTGTGCATTAAAAGGAAAGTCCATTTCACTTTTGGATAGCGCTGCAGAACTTTTTTGAAGTAATTGATTTGATCAGTACTCATTCCCCCAATTCTCCTTTCTGGCATATGATAATATTCAGAATCTTCATAGTTCCCTGCAATCTCCCCTTTTATTATTTTTAGCGCTCTGGCTCTGGCTTCGTAGATTTCCAGCATCCGTTTTTCGGAATAATCTTCAGAGTCGATCATCAGGAAAAGCACATTTTCATAAACAAAATGATAATACCTGGGGCCGTAGCGTTGTTTCCAAAACCTCCGCATTGCCGGATTGGTGAGGTCGTGATTCCCACCGAGATAGAAAAAGGGCATATTGAGTTTGGCTGTACGACTATCAAAGGACTCCCATTCTTTTGCCAGTTGCAATGAATCCTCAGTACCGCCGTCTATTAGATCTCCAACACTTAATACAAAAGTGGGGTCCAATCTGTTTAATTGCGCTACTGCCTTGCTATATACCCCCTCGCGTTCCCCGCCGTTCAGATCGGAGATAATGCCAAAAGTGAAATCTTCCTCCTCCAATTCAAAAGATTCCCCGGTCCAGGGTTTAGGCCCAACGGTAATATCGTTTTCAAAATTGGGAGTTTTTCGGTATTCTGTCCTGCACCCGATTAGGAGCAGGAGACCAAATAGAAGCAATGTTGGTTTCATAAATCACATTTATAGTAGATCAGCTATCCTGAACAATGAAAATCGCATTTTTATTTAAATCGTAAAAACCAAATTCGTGCGTACCCCAAGGGGTATTCATCCTTAGTTTTTCCCTGGTCACTGTTCCGCGCTCTAAAAACTCGTTAAATAATCCACGGATATCCT